>JBIIPV010000290.1:0-2597 GCA_044342435.1 Lacibacter sp.
CTTTGCAGTCTTTTTTTCAGCCATTCCGGACTCTCTTTTACTGTAATTCCTTCAATCGTTATACCTGCATATCTTTTGCAGGCAGCAGAATGAACGATTTCTACACTAACGGGAGCAGACTTTTTATCAGTTTGAAATGCCTTACCGAGGGGGGTAACGACTGAAAGGTTTTTTTTGTCGTGGTAGTTAAGGTATGCAACTACATCTCTTGCCACGCCCAGATGACTCATGGCATCCATCCGGTTGGGTGTGAGCCCGATTTCATAAATCCAGTCGCTGGTTATTTGAAAATATGCTTTTGCAGGAGTACCCGTAACCGCTTTTGGATCCAGCACCATGATGCCATCGTGGTTTGTTCCAAGACCTATTTCATCTTCCGCGCAGATCATGCCATTGCTTTCTTCTCCTCTGATTTTGGCTTTTTTCATTTTCAGGGGTTCTCCTGAAACAGGATAGATTGTAGCGCCGATTGGTGCAACAATTACTTTTTGTCCGGCCCTCACATTTGATGCACCACAAACGATACTGAGCGTTTCGTTGTTGCCCACATTCACCTTTGTGATTTTCAACTTGTCTGCATTCGGATGAGGTGCGCATTCCAACACTTCTCCGACAAGAAGCCCTTCAAGTCCGCCAGGAATGTCTTCTTTTTTTCCCATGCTTTCCACCTCCAGGCCGATAGAAGTAAGAATTTGACTGAGACGTTCCGGATCAACTGTTTCCGGCAGGTATTCATGAAGCCATTTATAACTAATTGTCATAGAAGAAATATGATAAATAAAGGCTGGCAAAGATAAACGTTTAACAGCGAAAGGGGCTTATATAGATTTTGGGCAGCCCTGCAAGCTGCGTCTCGATCCCAAAGTGCATAAGCTGCCTTGTAATGTGAATCAAAAAGATTAAATTGGGGAAAACGGAAAATAAACTGTTGAAAACTGCTTTCAGGATGTGAACAGAGGGAGTTTTAGGTAGGATAGTTGGAATAAAATTTATCTTCATTTTCTTTTTTTGACAGCAATTTTGCTGCTACATTCGTCCTCCTCCGTTACCCGGAGCTGACTCGATCAATTTGAATAATTCGCTTCAAAATATTACACATGGATTTGACTAATTTAAACAAAGACAGAAAGACATCGCGCAGAAAACCGCCGGTGGATATGAATGCAATGGTATATGGCAAAGTGCCACCACAGGCCAAAGAATTGGAAGAAGTAGTGCTGGGTGCGATTATGCTGGAGAAGGGTGCTTTCGAATCGGCAAGTGAAATTCTCCGTCCAGAATGTTTTTATCTGGAAGCGCATCAGCGCATCTTTCGTGCTATGCAATCGCTCACAGCGAGGAGTATGCCGATTGATTTGCTCACCGTAGTAGAAGAACTCAGAAGAAAAGAGGAGCTCGAAGTTGTAGGAGGTGCTTACTTTGTAACCCGCCTCACCAATACAGTTGTTTCTTCAGCCAATATCGAAGCGCACTCCCGCATCATCCTTCAGAAATTTTTACAGAGAGAATTAATCCGTTTGAGTGGTGAAGTGATCACAGATGCATTTGAAGAAAGTGCGGATGTGTTCGACCTGCTTGATTCAGCAGAAAGCAAACTCTTTGAAATCACTAATAATTACCTCCGTAAAAATTTTGACGAATTTCATGCGGTTCTGATCAAGACAATTGAACGGATTGATGACCTGCGTACGAAGAATGAAGATATCACCGGTGTTCCTTCCGGTTTTTCTATTCTCGACAAAGTCACTTACGGATGGCAGCAGACAGATCTGATTATTCTTGCGGCACGTCCTTCAGTTGGTAAAACTGCATTTGCGCTTAACCTTGCCCGTAATGCAGTGATGCATCCATCCAAACCAACACCTGTTGCCTTTTTCTCTTTAGAGATGAGTGCAGCTCAGCTGGCACAGCGTATTCTTTCTGCGGAGAGTGAAATTATGCTGGAGAAAATTGCAAGAGGCCGTCTTGAGGATCACGAAGTACAACAGTTGTATAAAAAAGGGATTGACCGTTTGGTAAAAGCGCCGTTATTCATTGATGACTCGCCGGCACTTAACATTTTCGAATTACGTGCCAAGGCAAGGAGGCTGAAAACAAAATACAATGTGGGATTGATCATCATCGATTACTTGCAGCTGATGAGCGGCACCGGTGAAAACAGAAATTCAAATCGTGAACAGGAGATCAGTACGATTTCGCGTAACCTGAAAGGGCTTGCGAAAGAATTAGGTATTCCCATCATCGCGCTTTCGCAGTTGAGTCGTGAAGTAGAGAAACGGAAGGAGGGCAATAAGATGCCGCAGCTGAGTGACCTGCGTGAATCGGGAGCCATTGAGCAGGATGCCGATATGGTGATGTTCCTTTACAGGCCCGAATATTATGATATCAATTCGAATGAATTCGGAGAAAGTAATCGCGGAGAAACACATATACGTATTGCGAAACACCGGAATGGTTCTCTTGAAACCATCAAACTCCGGGCCTTGCTTCATATCCAGAAATTCATCGAAGATGATTTTGATGACCAGCCCGGAGGAGGACACCCCGGTGGTTTACCCGGAGGAGGAGGGGGAGGCGGAAACTGGCGTCCAGTGAAG
>JBIIPV010000292.1:0-2592 GCA_044342435.1 Lacibacter sp.
CTTTTTATCCGAGGGGAGGAATGATTAGTATCACCAATGCCTTGTATCAGCTGGCTTGTAAAAAGGGCGTGAAATTTCATTTTAATTCGCCGGTGCAACTGATCGTAACAGAAAACCGGAGAATAAAAGGAGTGATTGTAAATGACTGCTTGCATCCATCTGATATTGTGGTAAGCAATGCCGATGTTTATTTTACTTACAAGCAACTTCTTAACGATCAGCAAAAAGCAGAGCGTCTCTTAAAGCAGGAGCGTAGTTGCAGCGGACAAATATTTTACTGGGGGATGAATCGTACTTTCCCTGAGCTTCATTTACATAACATCTTCTTTAGTTCTGACTATAGGAAAGAGTTTCAGCGTTTATTTAAAGAAGGCAGGTTGTACGACGACCCAACAATTTATATAAACATCACATCTAAGATGGAAGAGGGGCAGGCCCCGACTGGAAAAGAAAATTGGTTTTTATTGATCAATGCACCTGCAGTAACAGGAGTAAACGCTGAAGCAGATCGGTTAAAACTAAGAGATCAGGTGCTTCAAAAGTTGTCGCGTATGTTACAGACAGATATTGTTTCTGCTATTGAAACGGAAGATTATCTTGATCCTGAAAGAATAGAGAAAAAGACAGGGTCTTATTTGGGCGCATTATACGGAACCAGCAGCAATAGTAGATCCGCTGCATTTTTGAGGCATCCAAATTTTCATTCATCATACAAGGGTTTGTATTTTTGCGGAGGCAGTGTTCATCCCGGCGGAGGTATCCCTCTTTGTTTTAAAAGTGCTGAGATCGCTGTCAATGAAATTGAAAAAGAAATACTTAAGCATTGAATTCATTCATTCCTAAAACAACTTCACAGAAAGTCGTCATCGCTGCACGAATAGCATTGCTTTTTCATCTAGTTGGATTTCTGGGAATCATGTTTGTTGACCGGTCATTTTTTGTAGCTCTAACACCACTTAATTTATTGTTGTCTGCCGGTTTGTTGATTTGGACACAAGAGCAAAAAAATAAATGGTTCTATCTTTTTTTTCTGGTTGCATTTGCAACAGGTATGTTGACTGAATATCTGGGGGTTAATTATCAAATTCTTTTTGGTCATTATGAATATGGAAAACCACTTGGTCCGAAAGTTGGCGGTGTCCCGTTAATGATAGGCGTGAACTGGTTTGTGATTGTATTGTGTTCCGCTGCGGCAGTTCAAACATTGCTGAACCTTATTTGGAACAAAATGCGCGACCAGAACCTTTTATCGAGAAAAAATGTAGGCTTCTGGTCATTTATCATTGATGGGGCTCTGACAGCAACTTTTTTCGATTGGTTGATGGAGCCTGTAGCGGTTGAGCTAACATTCTGGAAATGGCTGGGCGATGGAAGCATTCCGGTATTCAATTATGTCTGTTGGTTTGTGATCAGTGCTGCTCTTTTACTATTACTTCGACTTTTACCTGTACAACGACAAAACCAATTCGCGGTACATTTGTTATTGATACAATCAGTATTTTTTCTAGCATTAAGAACATTCTTATGATGACATTATTTTATATTTTTCTTGCTTTTCTTGTATTTGCATTAATGGAAGGGATTACCTGGCTCACGCATAAATTTGTAATGCATGGTTTTCTGTGGTATTTACATGAAGATCATCATCAACCACGCGGGCATTTTTTTGAAAAAAACGATGCGTTTTTTTTGATATTCGCTATTCCCAGCTGGTTATGCATCATGCTTGGTTTGATGAATGGTGTTTATTGGGTGGTGAGTATCGGTGCAGGTATTGCAATGTATGGTTTTGCCTATTTTGTAGTACACGACATCATCATACATCAGCGATTTAAATTATTCTCCAGGTGGAACAATACGTATGTTCGGGCCATTCGCTGGGCACACAAGATGCACCATAAGCATATTGACAAGGGAGATGGAGAAAGTTTCGGCATGTTACTTGTTCATAGAAAATACTGGGCAAAAGTGAGAAAAGAAAAAGCACTCAATCCGAATATTAAGTAAGACAAGGTGAATACGCACTACACATATTTTTTGATTCATCTGTTGTCCATTGCCGGGCCTCTGGCATTGAGTTTTGATAAGAAAGTCGCTTTTTTTTCAAAAAGGAAACACATATTTCGTGCGATGTGGTTGCCGGCTTTGTGTTTTTTAATTTGGGATCAGTATTTCACAAGTATTCAAGTATGGTCATTTAATGAAGAATATATAACCGGCTGGAAGATAGGCCTGTTGCCAATTGAAGAAGTTTTATTTTTTATAAGCGTCCCCTATTGTTGTTTGTTTGTTTATGAATGTATTCGATGTTATTTTCCGAATCTGCGTGATTCGCGCGTAGCCGATTTTTTATTAATTTTACTTGGATTGATTTTGCTGGTTGTAGGAATAATCAATTTTGATAAAGCCTATACCTCTTATACTTTTATTTTGTTGTCGCTTTTCATTGCCATCCTGTTTTTATTCAAACGAACTTTTAAATCATTCGATGCCCTTTCGTTTTTGATATCTTATGCGATTATTATTATTCCTTTTTTGATTGTTAATGGATTTCTTACATCCATTCCTGTTGTGCTTTACAATGATGTTGAG
>JBIIPV010000293.1:0-2589 GCA_044342435.1 Lacibacter sp.
GCCGGCATCAGCTTTCACTGGTTTATATCAAATGGAAGAACAGGATCATGGTTTGTCGGAAATACTTGACTGGAAGTTGCTGGAAAAGGCAGTGCCTGCATTGGAGGAACGGAAAAAAGTGAATGCTGTTTTCCCGATTGTAAATACAGATCGTACAGTGGGTACGATGTTATCGAATGAAGTAACGAAGAAATACAGAGCAGCTGGCTTACCGGAGAATACGATTCATTTTCAGTTTGAAGGAACTGCCGGACAAAGCTTCGGTGCTTTCACTACAAATGGTATTACATTGGAATTGTCTGGTGATGCCAATGATTATTTTGGCAAAGGATTGAGCGGAGCGAAGTTGATTGTGTATCCGCCTGCATCAGCAAGCTATGTGCCCGAAGAAAACATCATCATTGGCAATGTGGCCTTTTATGGCGCTACCGCGGGCAAAGGATTTATTCGCGGAAAAGCAGGTGAACGTTTTGCTGTTCGTAATTCCGGAGCATCTGTTGTAGTAGAAGGAGTGGGCGATCATGGATGTGAATACATGACGGGCGGAAGAGTGGTCATATTGGGCGACACCGGACGAAATTTTGCAGCAGGTATGAGTGGAGGCATCGCTTATGTGTATGATGTGAAAGGTGTATTTAGTGAACAATGCAACCCTGAAATGGTTGACCTCGATGAGATGAATGAACAGGATGCAGAAGAGTTGAGAAATTTACTTGAAGAACATTATACATTGACTGGAAGTACAGTTGCTCGTTTTGTATTGGATGATTATCAGCAGCAACTGAAATCATTCATCAAAGTATTACCGCGCGACTACAAAAAAGTATTGTTACAGAAGCAAAAACAAGTTGAGGCAAATCGTTGATTATAAAATACTGAGAAGAAATATTTGATATGGGAAAAACAACAGGATTTTTAGAATTCACCAGAGAGTTACCGGGGAAGAAGCCGGTAGAAGAACGTTTGAAGAATTACAATGAATTCATAGAACGTTACAGTGATGAGAAGTTAAATCAGCAATCGGGTCGTTGCATGAACTGTGGCATTCCGTTTTGTCACAATGGTTGTCCGCTGGGCAATGTGATTCCGGAATTTAATGATGCTGTGTATAAAAAAGACTGGAAAGAAGCCTACAATATTCTGAGTTCCACCAATAATTTCCCAGAGTTTACCGGGCGAATTTGTCCGGCTCCATGTGAAACAGCATGTGTGCTAGGCATCAATCAGCCTGCAGTGGCTATTGAAGAAATTGAGAAGCATATTATTGAAATTGCATTTGAGGAAGGGTTGGTGAAGCCTAGGAAACCAGTAGTACGCACAGGAAAAAATGTGGCAGTGGTTGGGAGCGGTCCGGCAGGACTAGCCGCAGCTGTTCAGTTAAATTATGCAGGACATTCCGTGACTGTATTTGAACGCGATGATGCACCGGGAGGCTTGCTTCGTTATGGCATTCCTGATTTTAAACTGGAAAAATGGGTAGTGGAAAGAAGAATTAAGTTGATGGAGGAAGAAGGAGTGGTGTTTCAATGCCATGCAAATGTAGGTGTGAATGTATCGGTGAATGATTTGTTGCGCGATTATCACGCCATTGTATTGGCAGGCGGATCCACAGTGCCAAGAGAATTGTCGATACCCGGACGTGAACTCAATGGAGTTCATTTTGCGATGGAGTTTTTGAAGCAGCAAAACAAACGCAATGCGAAACTGGATCCCTTAGATCATGCTTCTATTGAAAGCAATATCTTATCTGAAGAGCTTTTAGCAAAAGGAAAGAACGTAGTGGTGATTGGCGGAGGCGATACGGGCAGTGACTGTGTAGGTACATCGAACAGGCAAGGAGCGAAGTCGATAACACAATTTGAGTTATTGCCTAAGCCGCCGGAAGGAAGAACAGATTATATGCCCTGGCCAACATATCCGATGACACTTAAAACATCTACCTCGCATGAAGAAGGAGTTGATCGTAAATGGGCTATTGCAACGAAAGAATTTGTTGGAGATGAAAAAGGGAATTTGAAAGCTTTGAAGGTTGTGGATCTTGAGTGGTCGGTCGGAGTTGATGGGCGACCATCACAGTTTGTAGAGCGGCCAGGCAGTGAAAGAGAATTGCCCTGTGAACTGGCATTGCTGGCAATGGGTTTTACCAAGCCTCAGCAAAGCGGACTTCTCGAGCAATTAGGAGTTGAATTGGATGAAAGAGGAAATGTAAAGGCAGCAGAAAAAGACTTCAAATCAAACATATTAAAAATATTTACATGTGGTGATATGAGACGAGGACAGAGTTTGGTTGTGTGGGCTATTTCGGAGGGTAGGGAGTGTGCGAGGTCAGTAGATGAATTCTTACAAACATCTTCTGTGTTAGAAAGAAGAGATCATTCTATATTGATTTAAAGTTTATTATAGACAATCTATCATGCCTCCCATTTTAGGGGAGGCTTTTTTTTTATTTATATAATTGAATAAACAATTAAATATTATAAAATAAAATATGTATTTAAAATAACATATGTTATTTATTTATAAGGATATTTTTGCTCTGAAGATCAAATTATTTATTAGAAGTACGCAAAATTTAAGGACGGTGAGCAA
>JBIIPV010000295.1:0-2580 GCA_044342435.1 Lacibacter sp.
ATGAAAAGCTAAGGTACCCTAAGAACTTATTCATCTACTCTCAACCATATTTTTGGGGTGTATCTGCTTTCTTCCTTTTTTTTACAACTTCTTTTTTTATTTTCTTATTTCGTCAAATGGCTTGGGACCAATCATTATTCGTCTACCAATACGTTTACATCCATGCTTTTGCAGGTATTGTAAGAAATATTCTACTTGGTATCGGAATGATTGTTAAACCGGAGAAAGCGGGCATTGCCGAATTAACCTGAAAACCCTGAAAACAACCGAACATGAATGTTTTATTAAAATCCGGCGGAACTGATGTGACCTACGTAGTATACTTCGGCACTTTTGGCATGCTGCTTCTTGCCGTAGGTCTCATTGTATTTGTAATCTTCCACCAAAGAAAAGTGATCTACTACCAGTTACGGATGCGCAACATGCAGGCAGACCACCAGAAAATGCTTTTACAGGCTACACTTGAAAGCCAGGAAGAAGAACGTCAGCGGATCGCAGCAGACCTGCACGACGATGCCGGCCCTTTGCTTGCCACGGTTCGCCTATATCTCAATGAAAATCTGGTGCACCAAGATATGGCCACCCAGTTGCAGTCTATCAATAACGCAAAGCAAATCGTTGATGAAACCATCCAGCTGATTCGGAATATTTCTCATAGCCTCATCCCTCCTACCCTTAAAAATTTCGGACTGGAAAGTGCCATGAGTGACCTGATACAAAAAATAAACGGCACCGGAAGCATTCATGCCAGTTGTAAATTCAATGATTACAGCAGAAGGCTGAAACTCGACCAGGAATTATCAGTATTCCGTATTCTGCAGGAACTGATCAACAACACGCTGAAACACAGCAGAGCCAGTTTTATCCACCTCACTCAAAATAAAAACGAGAATTTCTTCTATCTGCGCATTCACCACGATGGAACCGGATTAACGCAGACCGAATTCGAAAAACTCAGAGATACACCAACCGGACTGGGTCTGAAAAATATTCAAGGCAGATTGAAAATCCTGGATGCCAGTATTTTTTTCGAAAAAGATTCTACTAATACTTATTACAAGGTCACGCTGGAACTGCCCGCCGATGCACTGATGTAAGTCTTTGTCTTATATTTGGAATCCTTACATGTCACAGATCAAAGTAGCCATCGCAGACGACCACCAAATCTTTAGAAAGGGCGTAATTCTTTCTTTGCGCTCTTATTCCAATATACGTTTTGTACAGGAAGCAGAAAATGGTGATGAGTTACTGGAGGGCCTCAGCAGTTCGCAGCCCGATGTGGTGCTGATGGATCTTAGAATGCCCGGGAAAGACGGCATCGAAACAACTAAGATCATCAGCAAAAAATTCCCGAACATCCATGTCCTTATTCTGACAATGTACGAAGACGAAAGATTTGTCACGCACCTCATGGAGAACGGAGCCAATGGATACCTGCTGAAAAGTGCCGAGCCGGCTGAAATTAAAAAAGCGATTCTCGAAGTAACTGCAAAAGGATACTACCTGAATAATTTCGTCAATAGAATTCTGCTGAAAAAATCACATGCAAAGGTTCGCAGCATCCCCACTCTTAACAACGAAATACAGGTTAGTGAGAAGGAAAAAACAGTGATCCGCTTACTTTGCATGGAATTCACCGCACAGGAAATCGCAAAAGAAATGAATATCAGTCCAAGAACTGTTGAAGCAATCAAAGACCGACTGATGGCCAGATTTGGCGTCAAAAATTCGGTTGGACTGGTTTTTTATGCGATGAAGCATTCCCTCATTGACTAGCCATCAGTTCCTGAATATGGCTGTACGCTTCCGTTTCTTTTAAAAACTCATCCATATAAGTAGCTAGCTTTGAATTTACAGTAGACAACAATGCCAGATCTTTTCTTCCCAATGCATAAGCTTGTTCAACAGCCCCGCGGTTGGCGCCAAGTTCAATAATTGTATTTTCTTCTCCGCTGTTCAGATCTTCCTGAAAATCCTTGAAATCATCCAATAGTAAAATCGGCCTTGCAAGCGAATACCAGTAAGGTAAAAAATCATGTACCCACTCATCAGTTAATGAAAGATCCACCAGGCTCATCAGAAAAAAATCGCTCCTTGCAAGTGCCGGGTATCTTGTTTCAAATTGAAAATAATTTGTTTGTTTCCCTGTGAAAAATGCAAAAAGATCTTCAGCCAGATGTCCTTGTTTGACCTTCCCGGAAATCAACTGATGACATTCTTTTAAAAACGCTGAAAGATCAGTGTCTTTAGTTTCAAATCTTTTGAGTTTGTCAAATCCTTCCTCCATCATGGAAACATG
This sequence comes from Lacibacter sp., assembly GCA_044342435.1. Lineage (GTDB taxonomy): Bacteria > Bacteroidota > Bacteroidia > Chitinophagales > Chitinophagaceae > Lacibacter. Next base: position 2,300 of record JBIIPV010000295.1, read on the forward strand.
TCCATCTTCCAGCAATTCACTTAACGGAATACCTCGCTTATACATCAGATCAAATGCAAGCGGAATGGTGAGAAATCCAAATCCGATGGACAAGTAAATTCTTTTGTTTTTCCAGAAAAGATTATTCGAAGGAACCGGCCTGTCATTTGCAAAAAAATCAGCGATCTCTTTTGAAATCCCGTAGCGGTCCTGTAGAATCCGTGATGTGATGACCATTGAGTTTAGATTTTACCGGCTGCTGCATAACATCAACCGATTGAGCCGATGAATATACAGCAAGT
>JBIIPV010000296.1:0-2576 GCA_044342435.1 Lacibacter sp.
CACGGAAACAACTCTTGTTTTTACCGCATTGTCACGGAATCACTCACCATCATCATACAAGGGAACCGGATGAATAAAAATATTTATCACGTAAATCCGCTCGTGGAAATGCTGACCAGCCTTCGTTTTCCTCCTCCTGAAAAGCAGGAATAATCCATTGAATTTTCGGACCTATATATGATTAAAAAAAGAAAACTCCTTTTTTTATCAGGCTTCTAATTCCCCGGCATTCTTTAATATTGTGCTTCCGCTTTTTAAAAAGAGAGCGTGAAATGATCGGATTATGGCAAAAAATTTACTGATAGTGGAGAGCCCTGCGAAAGCAAAGACGATTGAGAAAATCCTTGGAAAGGATTTTGAAGTGAAAAGTTGCTTTGGGCATATTCGTGATCTTGAAAAAGATGAGATGGGGATTGATGTCAATAAAGATTTCGAACCCAGATATGCAATTTCCGAGGACAAGGAAAAAGTGGTGAAAGAACTTCGTTCACTTTCAAAAAAAGCTGAGGAAGTATGGCTGGCAACGGATGAGGACCGTGAAGGAGAAGCAATCAGCTGGCATCTTTGTGAAGTATTAGGACTGGATCCGGTGAAAACAAAACGCATTGTGTTTCATGAAATCACAAAACCGGCTATTCAGAAAGCCGTTCAGCAACCACGCACAGTCAATATGAACCTGGTGCATGCGCAGCAAGCAAGACGAATTTTAGATCGTATTGTTGGATTTGAGTTGAGCCCTGTTCTCTGGAGAAAAATATCCATGCGTAACAACCTCAGTGCAGGCCGTGTACAAAGTGTAGCCGTGCGGCTGATTGCGGAACGAGAAAGAGAAATCAATGCGTTCTCTGTTTCATCTTCCTATAAAATTGAAGCACTATTCAGCGCCGAAGATATTGCCGGGAAACCTGTAACATTTAAAGCCGAAGGAAAAAAACAAGATAACCAACAAGATGCTGAAGCATTTTTACAGTCATGTATCGGCGCATCCTACTCCGTAACTGACATTCAGGTGAAACCCGGCAAAAAATCACCTGCTCCGCCTTTTACTACTTCTACTTTACAACAAGAAGCAAGTCGTAAACTCGGATACTCCGTAAGCCGCACCATGCAAATCGCACAGCGACTGTACGAAAGTGGTAAAATCACTTATATGCGTACCGACAGTGTAAACCTGAGCGACACGGCTCTTGGTGATCTTACGAGAACAATAAAAAGCATGTACGGCGAACGTTATCATCAGTTTCGTAAATACAAAAACAAAAACGAAAATGCGCAGGAAGCGCATGAGGCCATCCGTCCTACTTATATGGATCAGACAAGCGTGGATGATCCGGATGGAAAAAAATTATATGAACTGATCTGGAAAAGGACAATGGCATCTCAAATGGCCGATGCGGAACTGGAGAAAACAACAGCACATATTCACATCTCTACAAATAAGGAAGAACTGAAAGCCGAAGGTGAAGTATTAAAGTTCGATGGCTTTCTGAAAGTTTACAGAGAAGGCAAAGATGACGATGATCATCAGGAAGGAGAACAGGAAGAAGGCATGCTGCCGCCATTGAAAGTGAAACAGGCGCTTCCTCTTATTGTCATGAATGCAACAGAAAGATTCTCAAGACCTGCTCCCCGTTACACAGAAGCTTCTCTTGTAAAAAAACTGGAAGAGCTTGGCATCGGTAGACCATCCACCTATGCCCCAACGATTTCCACAATCCTCAAACGTGGTTATGTAGAGAAAAGAGACAAAGATGGTGTTAGAAGAAATTACAATGTCCTCACACTCAAAAAAGATCAAGTCTCTAAAAGCATTGAACAAGAAAATACAGGCGCGGAGAAAGCAAAACTATTCCCTACTGATCTTGGACTTGTTGTAACAGATTTTCTCAAACAACATTTTGAGAATATCATGGATTATGGCTTTACCGCAAAAATTGAAGAAGAATTCGATGAAGTTGCCATAGGAAAGATGAAATGGAATAAGATGCTGCAAAGCTTTTACAAGCCATTTAAGCAAGAAGTAGACAGCACCATTGAAACGGCAGAAAGAGCCCGTGGAGAACATGAACTTGGAGCGGATCCGGGAAGCGGAAAAAAGATCATTGCAAGAATGGGACGCTTTGGCCCGATGGTGCAGATCGGAGATGCAAACGATGAAGAGAAACCCCGATTTGCATCACTCCGTAAAGACCAGAGCATTGAAACAATTACACTTGATCAGGCATTAGATTTATTCAAACTACCAAAATCACTCGGCGAATTGGATGGACAGGAAGTGAGTGTCAACATCGGTCGTTTTGGTCCTTATGTAAAATACGGCGATCAGTTTGTTTCTATTCCAAAAGGTGAAGAGCCTCTGGATGTAACGCTCGAAAGAGCCACTGAACTGATACAGGAAAAACAATCGGCGGATGCACCAATTGCAACTTATCAAAACAAACCTGTTGTGAAAGGAAAAGGACGATTTGGTCCTTATATCAAGTGGAATGATTTATTCATCAATGTGCCACGCCGTTATAATTTTGATGCGCTTTCATCTAATGATATCAATGAGTTGATTGAAACAAAGTTGGAGA
>JBIIPV010000297.1:0-2568 GCA_044342435.1 Lacibacter sp.
CCAAAAACAACAATGGCTACAACATGCCGTTGCACCCAGGCCCATCGCTTTTGTTTCTACAATAGATAAAAACGGGCAAGTGAATCTAAGTCCTTTTAGTTTTTTTAATTTATTCTCATCAAATCCGCCGATTGTCGTTTTTTCTCCTGCAAGAAGAGTGCGCGACAACACCACGAAACATACACTGGAAAATGTATTCGAAGTTCCCGAAGTTGTAATCAATATTGCCGATGAAGCACTTGTTCATCAAATCAGTTTAAGCAGTTGTGAATATCCGAAAGAAGTAAATGAATTCATTAAAGCAGGACTAACTGAAGAAAAAGCAGCCGTGGTTCGTCCGCCGATGGTAAAAGAAAGCAAGATCAAGCTGGAATGCAAAGTGCTTGAAGTAAAGGCATTGGGCGAAGAAGGAGGCGCCGGAAACCTGGTGATCTGTGAAGTGTTGTTTATGCATGTTGACGATTCGATTCTGAACGAGAACCATAGCATGATTGACCAGCTGAAAATTCATCATGTAGCAAGGCTTGGGGGCGATTGGTACAGCAGGGTAAATGCTGATAATCTGTTTCAGGTAGAGAAACCGAATGTGAAGCTTGGTATTGGAATTGACACGCTTCCGAAAAGCATTCGTGAGAGCAGCGTGTTAACAGGAAATAATCTGGCACAACTTGCTAACGTACACGAATACCCAACAGCCGATCCTGGATTTATCAATGAAAGGCTAAAAAATATTGTACAGTATTTTTCACTTCAGCAGGACGAGATGGAAAAAGAGTTGCATAAATATGCAAAAGAACTACTCGATGAAGGAAAAGTGCAGGAAGCCTGGCAGGTATTATTATTCGGTGACGTTCCGCTTTCTTAAATAAAAAAACAATGAATCCATTTTATCCAAGCGGATCCTGGTTCAGTATATTCAGCGTTGTCAGTTTACGATATTTTATTCTTGCCGGCACTGCCTTCCTGATTTATTATGTATGGAAGAAGAAGAAATGGTTTTCGAAGAAAATACAATTACGGTTACCCGGCAATAAAGATTACCAAAGAGAGTTTGTTTATTCCTTGATGACTATGTTCATCTTTAGTTTAATTCCCTGGTTGATCCTGGGTAATCCCGAAATAAAAAAGCATACAAACTGGTATAGTGACATTGAACAACACGGACGGGTTTATTTCTGGTTGGCATTTCCGTTGATGTTGGTGATGCACGATACCTATTTTTATTTTACGCATCGTTTGATGCACCACCCATGGCTCTTTAAATTATTTCACCTCACACATCATAAAAGCACAAATCCTTCTCCTCTTGCTGCATTTGCTTTCCATCCTTTGGAAGCCATAATTGAAATCGGGATACTGGTTGTGTATTTATTTACCATTCCTGTGATGAAAGCGCATCTGTTTTTCTTTTTCTTATTCATGATGCTGTATAATGTGTATGGTCATTTAGGATGGGAATGGTATCCTGCGGGATTTCATCGTACAAAAATTGGCAGATGGATCAACACATCTGTGAACCACAACCAACATCATCAATATTTTAAAGGGAATTATGGTTTGTATTTTCTTTTCTGGGATAGGCTGCTGGGAACGATCCGCAAAGACTATGATCGTCAGTTTGATGAACTTGATAAAAGACGAAACGACATCCCCTCTTAATTAGAACCTCCCCCAAAAACCTTTTGCAGTAAATCACTACTTCGCTTTACCGGATTTTTGCGAATCTCCGCCTCTTCTTTTCCAATCTGATCATAGAGCGCATATAATGTTCTCTCCACTACATAGGCCGACAAATCGGGATTTATTTTTTTAATCAGCGGTATTTTATTGTAGGCATTGACAAGGTCTGTATAATGGCGGGTTGCACCGGTTTTTTCGAGCGACTGTTTAACAACAGGTGTAAAAGCAGTTGTGAGTGCGGTATCGGTTTTGCTTCTGAAATAATTGGTGGCGCTATTCTCAGGTCCGCTCACAATTTTTAAGGCATCCTGTAAAGTCATCTGCTTAATGGCATTCCCGAAAATTGGCGCAGCAGAACCCACAGCTTCCTCCGCACCACGATTGATTTGTAGCACCGCATCATCAAATAACTTTCCCGCACCCATTGCTCGTAGTTTTTTCTCCGCCTTCAAAATTTCAGGAGGTAATAAAATTTTATATAATTCATTTCCAAAAAATCCGTCTTTTTTATTTAAAAAACCAACAGCGCGAGTAACGCCATTCCCAAGGGCCTCTTTGATACCCAATCCTGCCTCGTTTTCCGTAATGCCGGTTTTAGGAAGATTTATTAATTGGGCATTTAGCTTGTTGAAGGCAGATGTAATTACTGCGATAAAAAAAACGAAAATGATTTTGTTCATGGTAATAAAGTTACGGGTTATGTTTTTTGTATCTGATGGCTTATTTAGGTTTTTGGCGCAGTGAAAAAAGAACACGAAGGTTAACGCAGAGGTTATAAAATTTTATTCTAAACCCCTCAACCCTAAACGCTAAACAATGATACCCAACAAAGCTACGCATGCAGTACCTTTGCCGCCTGTTAAACTGCGTATAAAATTATCATGAGCA
>JBIIPV010000017.1:0-10169 GCA_044342435.1 Lacibacter sp.
GCTCACGTTGAGCGGGATATCAGGACTATCTATGACCCCATGCAACAACATTAAAAACTCAGGCACAATGTCTTTCACTTCATCTGTAACAAATACCTGGTTGCAATAAAGCTGGATCTTGTCTTTCTGAATTTCATAGCTCTGTTTGATCTTCGGGAAATAAAGAATCCCGGTGAGGTTGAAGGGAAAATCCACATTCAAATGAATCCAGAACAGCGGTGCATCACTAAATGGATAAAGCTCCTTGTAAAAATCCTGGTAATCCTGAGTTGTGAGTTCGGATGGTTTCCTCACCCATAAAGGCCGCGTATTATTGATTTGCTCTTCTCCGTAATAAATGGCAACAGGTAAAAAGCGGCAGAAGCGCTTTAAAATTCCTTTCAAACGATCATCATCCAAAAACTCTTTGCTTTCATCATCTACATACAATACCACATCGGTTCCTCTTTCAGTGCGTAGTGTTGTTTCCTCCAGTTTGTATTCGGGACTTCCGTCACATTCCCAGCGAACCGCAGCTCCATCTTTAAATGATTTGGTGATCACTTCCACTTTGCTGCTCACCATGAATGCCGAGTAAAAACCTAGTCCGAATTTACCAATGATGGCATTTTCATTCTGACCCTTATACTTCTGCACAAATTCCTCGGCTCCGGAAAAAGCAACCTGGTTGATATATTTCTCTACTTCTTCGGAAGTCATACCCACACCGTTATCTGAAATCGTGATGGTGCCGGCTTCTTTGTCAAGCTTCACACTCACCTTCAAATCACCCAGTTCGCCCTTTGCTTCACCGATAGACGATAATGTTTTGATTTTCTGAGAGGCATCTACTGCATTACTCACCAGCTCACGTAAAAAAATCTCGTGGTCGCTGTATAAAAACTTTTTAATAATGGGGAAGATGTTCTCTGTCTGTACGCGAATTGTTCCGGTTTGCATAATTCCATGAATTTTGCCTTATCAAATCAAAAAAAATACCAGCCCCCTTGACTGTGACAGATTGTCAATCATTCTGTAGATTTGGATTATTACTTGTCGGGTGAATGTGACAATAATGCTTTCTTGGAGGAGTTATCAGTTATCAGTTAGCTGTAACTGACATCAATAACTAACAACTGCCTCTTAAGTTCATTATCTTTTGACACAGAGAAAGGAAAAAAAGAGTTAATCGCAGAGTTTTTATAGAAACAAGACACTTAAACCGATAACCGCTATCAGCTAACTGTTAACCTCTAACTGCCAACCGACTCCCTTACCTTTGCATCCCAAAAAGTTTTTTAAGTATGATCAGTGCAAGAAATATCACCCTCGCTTATGGAAAGCGGGTATTATTTGATGAAGTAAACATCAATTTCACAAAAGGAAACTGCTACGGCGTAATTGGTGCCAACGGAGCAGGTAAAAGTACATTCCTGAAAATATTGAGCGGAGAAATAGAACCCAATAAAGGATCAGTTGAAATTACACCGGGTGAGCGCATCGCAGTATTAAAACAAAACCAGTTTGAATTTGATGAGCAAACTGTTTTGAATACGGTGCTGATGGGACATAAAAAAATGTGGAGCCTGATGTACGAAAAAGATGCGATTTATATGAACCCCGATGCAACAGAAGATGATTATATGCGTGCCGGAGAACTAGAAGCGGAATTCGGAGAGATGGGAGGATATACGGCAGAAAGTGATGCTGCTACTTTTCTGAGCAGCCTGGGCATCAAAGATGAATACCATGGCAGTCTGATGAAAGATATTCCTTCCAATTTAAAAGTGAGGGTATTGCTTGCTCAGGCACTTTTCGGAAACCCGGATATTTTATTATTGGATGAGCCGACAAATGGTTTGGACATTGAAACCATCAGCTGGCTGGAGAATTTTCTTGCAGAATATGAAAACATTGTTCTTGTGGTGAGTCACGATCGTCACTTTCTGGATGCAGTGTGTACGCATGTGGCAGATGTTGATCGTCAGAAAATCAAAACATTTACAGGAAACTACAGTTTCTGGTATGAGTCGTCTCAGTTGATGGCTCGTCAATTGACTGACAAAAACAAGAAGATTGAAGACAAGCGCCAGGCATTGATCGACTTCATCGCTCGATTTAGTGCAAACGCTTCTAAATCTAAACAGGCAACAGCGAGAAAGAAAGCACTTGAGAAATTAACGATCGAAGAAATTGAACCTTCGAACCGCAAATATCCGGGTATCATCTTTCAACCACTTCGCGAAGTTGGTAATCAGATTCTGAATGTAGAAAACCTGAAAAAAACAATTGATGGCAGAACTCTTTTTGATAAGGTTTCCTTCACAATAAACAAAGGCGATAAAATTGCTTTTGTGAGTAAAGATCCGCTTGCTGTGACACAATTCTTTAACATCATCAATGGAGAAGCTGCAGCAGACAGTGGGAAATTTGAATGGGGAACAACCATCACAAAAGCGTATCTGCCAATAGAAAACGGAGAATTTTTTCAAGAGCCGGTTAATCTGATGGAATGGCTCAGGCAATATGTACCCCCTCATGTAACAGATGCCGATGAACCTTTCCTCAGAGGTTTTTTGGGAAAGATGTTGTTCAGCGGCGATGAAATCATGAAGAAAGTAAATGTATTGAGCGGAGGAGAGAAAGTACGTTGTATGGTCAGCAGAATGATGATGCAGAATCCGAATTGTATTATTCTTGATCAGCCCACCAACCACCTCGATCTGGAAAGCATTCAGAGTTTCAACGAACAGTGTATCGCTTACAACGGAGTGGTATTGCTAACATCACATGATCATACATTCATGGAAACAACTGCGAACCGGATCATCGAGCTTACTCCGAAAGGCATTATTGATCGCCTGATGAACTTTGATGAGTTTCTTGCTGATGGAAGGGTGAAAGAGCTGGAGCAGGAGATGTATTAGTATTACATATCATTCTATTGAATTAAATACAGAAATAGTTGATTTAAAAATTGAATAACCTTATAGTTTATTTGTTGAAAGGAGCATATTGGGTAAAAACCCTTCGTTTAAATAAGCCGAACCTAATTTGTTGTAATCTCTTACTTGTAGTATTGTTACTTTCTTTGTCATTACTACAAAGAAAGTAACCAAAGAAAAATCTAGGCAAACCCGATCGCTCCGCGCGGTTTGCCGGGCTCACGCTCATTTCTCTGTAAGAACATTCTGTAATATTTCTTTTTTCATTATAGCTTAATCAATAAGAATGTTTGCGCATTTTTTATGAAATATTAATACCAACAATACGTAAGTATACCCCCTCTACCGCAACACACTCGCTACTTTTAAAGTCAGTTGAACAAGCTGGTCTTTTCTTAATACCAGCACTTTCAATTTTGCACCTGCATTCTGAAGGAGTGCTTTGTACTGTTGGATGTCGTTTGTAAAATAATTGTCGATTCCTATTAATACATCACCGGGAAGAAAACCAGCTTTCTCCGCCGGTGACCCCTGGTGTATATCTGTAACGACCACCTTGCCTCCAATAAAATAATAATTCATGCCCGTATAGGAGTAATCAAATGGTTCGCGGTAATGGGAGTTGGGGGTGAGATGGATGACCTGATCCGGGTAATTGATCACCTGATTAAAACGACGCAATAGGTCGTTGCCAACTAACCCGTTTACTGATGGATAATTAAACACGTTTACATCATCCTCATAAATATGTAAGGGTACTTTTCGGAAACGAAATGGTCCAATGCGAATCTTTCTGATCGTTGTATAACGCATAGATATTTTTCCGGCTATCCCTTCGACTTGTGTATAAACTGTTTTTGTTTTGGGGCTCATAAAGAGACTGTCTTGCACAAACTGCTCACTAAATAACATACATAAACCGGCACCGATATCAAAAAACATCCTTGCACTAATAATTTTTTCATCCGTAACGGTTTGTTCAATAACCGGAATGGTGGTAAACGATGCAGGAATTTTACTGCCATTTTTTGGATAAACGAACAAGCCAGGTTCATAAACAGAAATCAGGTTCTGGTCATAATCAATTCCTACAATATATCTTCTGAGAAAAGAATAACCAATGATGCCGTCCACATGAAAACCATAAACTTCACTGAGCAATTCGTAATCGTTGATGTGAAAATCCAACGCATTCACTTCAACACCCGGTAAGTGTAAGGTTCCGTTTTTGTAAAACCGAAGCGGCCTCACCCCTCCAATTCCTTTTACTACACGATCGCTTTCAGTTAGAGGAAGCGCATAGTGTGATGCGGTGGCAGAATCAACGGAAATACCCCCGCTGCCCGTATCAAGTATAAACTGCAGCGTGTCCGTATGATCATCCAGCCTCGCCTTCACCACAACAATTCCTCCATTCAACTGCCTGAAAGAAAAACTACTGATCAACTTCGCTCTTTTAGATCCATTTTGAGCGAGTGCTTGAACAGAAAAACAAAAAACGAAGCAAATGAATATAATACCATACCTGAAACCCATGCTTCAAGTTACAAATTAGGAAGGGCTTCCAACAAGTATTTTTAACCGAATGCGGTGCGCTTGGGTGCTCGTCTTACCTTTGCAACCGATGAATTTGCAGGAATTATACCAAAAGGCGCTTCAACTCGAATTTCTTTCTGTAGAAGAAGGCATATTTCTATTTGAGCATGCACCTCTTGCCGAGTTGATGTACGCAGCTGATCAGCTTCGGAGAAAACAAGTGCCTCACGGTAAAGTGACCTGGCAAATTGACCGCAATGTCAACACCACGAACGTCTGCGTTGCCAATTGTAAGTTCTGTAATTTCTTCCGTGTGCCCGGCCATCCGGAATCGTATATCACCGATATCGATACCTATAAAAGAAAAATTGAGGAAACAATCCGATGGGGAGGAGATCAGCTATTATTACAAGGAGGACACCATCCCGAACTCGGACTTGATTTTTATACTACTTTATTCAAGCAACTAAAAGATTTATATCCAAACATCAAACTGCATGCACTTGGTCCGCCTGAGATAGCACATATCACCAAGCTGGAAAAGAGCACACATAGGGAAGTGTTGAGTGCCTTGAAAGAAGCCGGACTGGATTCCCTTCCCGGTGCAGGAGCAGAGATACTGACCGATCGCGTACGCAGGCTCATCAGCAAAGGAAAATGTGGGGCACAGGAGTGGCTTGATATTATGCATGAAGCACATAAACTTCATATCACTACCAGTGCAACGATGATGTTTGGGCATGTTGAAACAATCAGAGAAAGATTTGAGCACCTTGAAAAAATAAGGGAAGTACAAAGCAGAAAACCAACAGACGCGAAAGGGTTTCTTGCCTTTATTCCATGGACTTTTCAGGATGTAGATACATTGCTCACCCGCATTCGCGGTGTACATAACTTAACGACAGCAGAAGAATATCTCCGTATGATTGCGATGAGCCGACTCATGCTACCAAATGTTCTGAATATACAAGCCAGCTGGCTCACAGTTGGCAAGGCAACGGCACAACTTGCATTACATGGCGGCGCCAATGATTTCGGAAGCATCATGCTGGAAGAAAATGTGGTGAGTGCCGCAGGTGCCCCACATCGTTTCACTTATAAATCTATTCAGGAAGCCATAGGTGAAGCCGGCTTTGAACCACAGCTCCGGACACAGCAATACGATTGGCGTGAATTACCCGAGCAAATTGAAGAACAGGTGGTGGATTATTGATATATTAGTGGCTATTGAGTCACAATCCTCTTTTTTATTATGATACTTTTCCCCAAAAAGCCTTTTTGTGCTATTATACTTTTTCCCTTGAGCATCAGCCTCCTGATTATTTTTCAGGGATGTAAAAAGAAAGGAGACTATGAAAAATGGGTAACCAATCCGGTTCTTTATAACCAAACTGTGAAGAAGCTGAATGATGTGGTACTGGAGAATAATTTTCCGCCGATGATTGCTTCACGCAATTATGTGTATGCATGCATAGCCGGTTACGAATGTATTGCAGCGAGAGATTCCTCATTTAAAAGTTTGAGCGGACAAATCAAACATCTTCCGGCCATGCCCTCTCCTAAAATCATTAAAGGAGAAATCAATTATGAACTTGCAGCCTTACTCTCCTTTACTAAAGTGGGCAATGCCGTTACTTTCCCTGAAGGAAGTTTGATGGATTATCATGCAGAATTATTAAGGCTTGCAGATTCTGCCGGCATGCCTTCATCTATCATCAAAGCTTCGGTTGCTTTTTCTGACACCCTTTCATCTGCCATTCTCCAATGGAGCAAAGGAGATCGTTATGGCGCTACCCGTGGTGATGTGAAATTCAATGTCACCGATGAACCAGGCAGATGGGTACCTACCCCTCCTTTATATGCATCTGCCGTTGAACCTCATTGGAAAAAAATTCGTCCGATGGTGCTCGACAGTACTTCACAGTTTTCTATTCCTCGTCCTCCTGCTTTTAAACCAGATGATAAAACAAGCTCCTTTTACAAAGCCATGTTGGATGTAAAAGAAACAGGAGATAACCTGACTGTTGAACAAAAAGAGATTGCAGATTTTTGGGACGACAACCCTTTCCGCATGAATGTGAGTGGACATGTGATGTTTGCCACAAAGAAATTTTCTCCGCCCGGTCATTGGTTGAATATTGTTGGCATTGCTGCTGAAACGGCCGGTGCAGATTTTCGCACAACGGTTGCGGCCTATGCACAAACATCCATTGCATTTTTTGATGCGTTCATACGCGGATGGGAAGAAAAATATAAAAGCGTATTGATACGTCCTGAGACATCCATCCAGCAATGGATTGATCCAAACTGGAAGCCCTATATACAAACACCACCTTTCCCTTCTTATGTAAGTGGGCATGCAACAAATTCAGCTGCTGCAGCAGAGGTAATGACAAATTGGTTTGGCGATGCGCTTGCTATTCGCGATACCTCTCTCGTTGAATTCGGTATCAAAGCAAGGAATCTTAAATCATTCAGATTAGCTGCAGAAGAAGCGGCCATGTCTAGGCTTTATGGAGGCATTCATTATCGTTTTGATAATGATGAGGGGTTAAAAGCAGGAAAACAAATTGGAAATTTAATCACTCAACGTTTAACTTTAAAACTAAAAAAATGAATCGTCTATTCTTATTACTGATGGTCTGTTTATATTCTTTCAATGCGAAAAGCCAGACTACAAAAGGAAGCTTAACTGCTACCGGAATGGCCATTGTGGCAACCGATGGCGAATCTGCTTATTTCACGATGGGAGGGCCGGGTATCAAACTGGCTCGCGATGGATGGCATCTTGGTTTTTACTTAATGCCTAGTCTTCGTTATAAAAAAGACCCGTTAACCCCCGATATCACTCCTTTGCTCGGCACAGGACTTGTGATGGGACATAAAAGAATAGTATTATCTATTCCTTTTTACTATTTATCAGCCTCTAAACAATGGGAAGTAGCTGCCGGTATCGGTGTGAAACTTGGAAAGTAGTCAAAGAGTCCGTTATTCGATTAGTCCGTTAGTCCGGGAGACCTTTAAACAGCCAACTGATAACAGACAACTGATAACCGCTTTCTTTTTCCGAAATTTGCAATCCATCTGAATAACTATTATGACTCAATTTGAACGCTTTGTTTTATCGAACGGACTTCGTGTATTGGTGCATGAAGATACATCTACACCAATGGCAGTGGTGAATGTATTGTATGATGTAGGCGCCCGCGATGAAAACCCGGAGCAAACCGGCTTTGCCCATTTATTTGAACACCTGATGTTTGGCGGCTCTGTAAATATTGAAAGCTACGACGAGCCTTTGCAGATGGCAGGCGGAGAAAACAATGCCTATACCACCAACGACCTTACCAATTATTACTGTCAGCTTCCTGCAGAGAATATTGAAACGGCTTTCTGGCTAGAGAGTGACAGGATGTTAAGTCTGGCTTTTTCGGAGAAGAGTTTGGATGTGCAGCGAAAAGTAGTTTGTGAAGAATTCAAGGAGCACTATTTGAATAAACCTTACGGTGATGCCTGGCATAAAATGCGCGAGCTTGCTTACCAAGTACATCCTTATAGATGGATGACCATCGGTAAGGAGTTAAAACACATTGAAGATGCTCAACTAAGTGATGTAAAAAACTTTTTCTTTAAGCACTATACTCCTTCAAATGCAATACTTGTTGTTGCAGGCAATGTAAAAACCAAAGAAGTACTCACTCTTGCAGAAAAGTGGTTTGGCTCGATTCCTTCAGGCAACATATACACCCGACAAATTCCACAGGAGTCTGCTCAGAAAGAAGCAAGGCGAATGGAGATAAAAGCGGATGTACCACTGGATGCATTTTACAAAACATGGCATATGGCTGCGAGAAGAGATCGTGAATACTATGTCACCGATCTGATCACCGATATTCTTGGTGGTGGTGCATCTTCAAGATTATACCAAACACTCGTAAAAGAGCAACAGCTATTCAGCAATATAGATTGTTATCATTTTGGCAGTACGGATGCGGGACTTCTCACCATTGAAGGAAAACTAGTGAAAGGTGTGAAGGTAGAAGATGCCGAAAAGGCCGTGGATCTGGAAATAACTCGACTTACGGAGGAGAAGGTGAGTGAAAAAGAATTACAAAAAGTCATTCACAAAACAGAAAGCACGATTTTATTCGAAGACATGAGTGTGATGAGCAGGGCGGCGAGTCTTGCTTATTATGAATTACTTGGAGATGCGGAACTAATGAACCAGGAACTTGGGCATTATCAATCTGTCAGTACAACAGATTTACAGAAGACCTGTGAGAAAGTGTTTCATCCCGGCAATTCAAACACGATTTATTATTTATCACAGGAAAGTTAGAAAGAGATACATATAAAAGATTAGAAAAATCACTTCATTATATAAGACCCCGAATATTCATGCTTGACAGAACCATTTCCCCTGACATTAAAAACGCAACAGAGTTTGATCTGAAGCTGAAACCATATCGCCTTGAAAAACTCGATAATGGTGTAGAAGTGTACATCATTGAAGCCGGTACGCAGGAAGTACTGACACTTGATATGGTGTTTGACGCAGGCAACTGGTATGATACAAGTCCGCTTGTTGCTGCCGCTACCAACTTTCTGCTTATAAACGGCACCAAAGAAAAAACAGCCTTTCAGATCAATGAACACTTCGAATACTATGGTTCTTTTCTGAGCAGAAATTGTTACAACGAAACAGCTACTCTCACTCTTCATACTCCGTCTAAACATCTATCAGAATTACTGCCGGTCATCGCTGAAATAATGACCGAGTCTGTTTTCCCGGAAGAAGAACTTGCGATATACAAACAGAATATGAAGCAAAGGCTGGAAGTGAATCTGAAAAAATGTGATGTGGTTGCTGGGCGATTAATTGATGCGGCAGTATTCGGCGAACAACATCCTTATGGGAGATACAGTTACAAAGAACAATATGACGGATTAACCCGGGAAAACATAACAGAGCACTATAAACGATATTACCTCAACGGAAGATGCAGAATATTTGTCGGAGGCGTTTTACCTGCAAACTTCACAGAACAATTAAATAAATATTTCGGACAGCTTTCGATTAACAGCAATCAACCCCCTTCGATTGAACATCCATACTCGCCTTCAAACGAAAAGAAGTACAGAATTATCAATGACCCCAATGGCGTTCAGGGGGCCGTTCGCCTTGCAAGACAATTCCCAAATCGTCATCACCCCGACTTTCAAAAAGTACAACTGCTCAATACGTTGTTTGGAGGCTATTTTGGTTCAAGACTCATGAGCAATATTCGCGAAGACAAAGGATATACTTACGGCATTCACAGTTATATTCAGAACCTCATTGGTGATACAGCATGGATGGTTAGTACGGAGGCGGGAAGAGATGTATGTGAAGCAACCATTCAGGAAATATATAATGAAATGGAATTGCTGCGCAATGAACCTGCAGATGAAGAAGAATTACAACTGGTACGAAATTATATACTCGGCAGTACCCTAGGTGATCTGGATGGCCCCTTTCATATTTTAGCCAGATGGAAAAACCTGGTGTTGAACGGACTCACTGATGAATACTTTTACAGATCACTTCGTATCATCAAAGAAACCACTGCAGAAGAATTACAGTCTCTCGCTCAAAAATATCTGCAACCGGATGATTTTTATGAGATGATTGTCGTTTAAAGCATTGGTAATAACTTATGAATTACATAC
>JBIIPV010000298.1:0-2566 GCA_044342435.1 Lacibacter sp.
TTTTTTATGCTAATATACCCATCGGCACACATCAGTTAATTTATACATTGAAGACCGTCAATGAGAAAGTAAGCGGAAGAATGATGAAACAATAGAAGGCTGTGTTTTTTTGTTTAAAGGGTATTTGTTGATAAAACAAATGCCCTTTTTTATTTTGAATGGTCTTTTGAAATGAACTTAAACATTTCTTTCCGATTGTAAACATGATGTCCTTTTTTGTTTTCAACAGCAGCACATGCCATTGCTTTTGCTACTGCGGATGCTTTGATAGAACGATAATTGAAAGGAAACATCCATTCAACAAGCGGAAGTAACTTGATGGCGAGCCATTCTGCAGGACGAAACTCTTTTCTGTTTCCCAATAAAACCGACGGATGAAACACTGAAAAAGAAGACAAATCAAGCGAAGTGATGGCTTCCTCTACTTCTCCTTTCAACCTTAAATAGAAATTACGACTCTTACTATTTGCAGTATAAGCAGTCACGAGTAAAAACTGATCAACCCCCAACTCCTTGCCAATCAGTGCTGCTTTTAAAGGAATTTCAAAGTCGATCTGCCTGTAAAGTTTTTTATCTCCTTTCACTTTTTTAAGCGTGGTTCCAATGGTACAAAAAATTATCCGACTTTCTTTTAATGAATCTCTCAGCGCTTCATTATCTGAAAAATCAATTATATGCTCGGTTATTTTTGGATGAGCAATACCAAGTGGTCTTCGATTTAATAAATGAATTTGGTCAAAATGATCATCCTGAAGAAGGCAGGAAAGCAATTCACTTCCAACCAACCCGGAAGCACCTATGATCGCTGCTGATATTTTTTTCATTCTTCTGAAAAGCTCTTTTTAAGTAAACGACAAAACCGATTGGAGCGACCAGAATTTTACCGGTTCTATAAAATTACACATCATATTTCCCTCATTGTCAAAATTGGCTTTTATGGCAAACAGCCCTTTGTTCCAGTTATATCGTTTGTCTCCATCTCCCAAACTCTTGGCCTGGTAATTATTACCAAGAATTTTTTTAAAGTCTTCCAGATTTCTTTTCCTTAACCTTCTTTTCAAAAACCAAAGAAGCATCCAGATCAAGAATTTATAAGCGGTCCAGACAAAGAGCAGGATAAACAATCCGTAAAAGAAAGGCCTAAGTGCAGCAACTGATTTTTGAATCAATTCACCGATGGATATTAATAAGTCAGGTCTTATCAAATACATAGCCTCCACTCTGATTTATTATTCGTTGTCATTGATTATCAATGTTCAAATATAATATTTGTCCTGCGAAGAATAAAAAGCAGGAGGTCACAAAATACCAGATATTCAAACTTTTGATTAAAAACAGGCCCCCCTCCTAAAAGAACCCGCGAGATCATCAGCAGAATGAATAAATTGCAGTGACTGGTTAGAAAAGCAACTTCCTTGAACTTTTTTTGACTTCATCCTGTATCATTCATCATGCTTAAAATTCTTCATACGGCCGACTGGCATCTCGGAGTTCGTCTTCATAAAAGAGAGCTTACCAAAGACTACCATTATTTTTTTGATTTTCTGATTGAAACCATCCGTAACAGAAGTATTGATGTATTGCTTGTTTCCGGAGATGTTTTTGATCATGCAAACCCTTCTCAGGAAGCATTGCAGTTATACTATGATGTGCTTATACGGCTGCGCGAAACCGGATGCAAAGTAATTCTGACCGGCGGCAACCACGACTCTCCGAATATTCTGAATATGACCCGGAATTTTTTGAGAATGATGGATATCCATGTAGTTGGCCAGGCCGAAGAAGATCCTCAGAAACAAATCATCCCGATTTTAAATCAGGAGAAGGAGATTCTGGCGGTGGTTTGCGCCGTTCCTTATTTGCGGGAAAGGGATATTCGTATTTCTGAAGCAGGTGAAAGCTTCGAAGAAAAACAAAAAAAGAGAAAAGAGGGCATCAAGCAGTACTTCTTTGAACTGTCACAGATGGCAGAACAATATGGCAATATACCCGTGATCATGATGGCGCATCTTTTTGCCTCAGGTGCCGACACCAAAGAACAAGTGCGGGATATCACCATCGGCGGGCTTGATGCAT
This sequence comes from Lacibacter sp., assembly GCA_044342435.1. GTDB lineage: Bacteria > Bacteroidota > Bacteroidia > Chitinophagales > Chitinophagaceae > Lacibacter. The sequence continues at coordinate 2,077 of JBIIPV010000298.1, forward strand.
TTTCTGCGGGAGACTTTCCGGCCCGTTGCAATTATGTGGCACTGGGACATATACATCGTCCCATGACTATAAATGGCAAAGAGCATATACGTTATTCCGGCTCTCCGGTTGCGCTGAGTTTTGCAGAAAAAGAACATACCAAACAACTGGTGGAAATTGTGATTTCCGACAATCAGATATCTGCGATCAATCCGATTGAAATTCCGGAAATTCGAAAATTGATCAAATTCAAAGGAACTTTTTCGGAAGTGAAATCGATGGTTGAAAACTTCGTCAACCCCCAACCATTAAAAGCCTTTGCTGAACTGGAGATCATTCAGCCGGAAAGAGATTTGGATATTGCTCTAAAAATTCATGGCTTTATCACTAATTATTCGGGAGAACAAGTCGACATTCTAACTTACAAATATGAAAGTACCGGGGCGCAGACAATGAATATAGCAGAAGAAAAAGCAGACATAGAAGCCTGGTCTGAGAAAGAAATTCTTGA
>JBIIPV010000299.1:0-2564 GCA_044342435.1 Lacibacter sp.
ATTGAATCTTTTGTATCTGGTCCACTCAGAAAACTGGGATCAACCGATTTTGTTTTTCCTGTTGGAAGAATAACCAATACCGGTATGGGATCAACAGAACAATTCCATTATCGCCCAATTGCAATCCGCTCTCTGGGCGCATCAGCTGATTATACTGCTCAATTTTATCGCGCTAATCCTTATTTACAGGGACCAATTAGTACGGCCGCTAGAAATGCCGGATTACAAGTGATCAGTTATTGCGAATATTGGGATCTGACTCGTGCAAGCGGCACCAATTCCATTGTGGTTACACCGTCATGGTCAACCCATCCTGTATGGTCTAGTAAATGTAATGCGGTTGATTATGTACTTACTACATCTGCATTAAGGGTTGTGCCTTTCACTGGTGCAAGTCAGTGGGGTGATGCAGACTTCGGTCAATCAGGCACCGGAACAGGCAATCAATCTTATATACAAACCATTTCTTGGAACGCGGCTTTGAACTATAATAAATTTGTACTTGGTTCCATCAACTGGCAATTAGCACCTCTTCCTTTTGAAATAAAATCTTTCATAGCCTCGGGGAAAGAAAATCTGGTACAGTTGGAATGGTCGGTTAATTTCAATCAGCAGGTTAAATCTTTTGTGATTGAACGCAGCCGCGACGGCATTCATTTCGAAACCCTGAAACAAGTCGTCGCCAGAAGCAATGAAGTGAGCGCTTCTTATGCAGATGCAGACCCCGCTCCTTTAAACGGATGGGGATACTACCGGTTACGCATAACCGATTTATCCGGACAAATCACTTATACTTCCACACAAAAAGTTTGGATGGGTAAGAAAGGTACATTCATTCAGATATTACCTAACCCTGCTGTCAGTGATTTATGGGTTAATATCACTGAACCGGAAAAAATAACAGAACTGAATTTGATGAATGGGTTAGGACAAGTTATCTATAAAAATAACAGAGTTACTTCACTGAATCGAATTGATGTTTCATCGCTTTCTCCCGGTATCTATTACATCAGAATGACAGGAAAAGACGGGGTGTATGTGGAGCCTTTTGTGAAAAAATAAGGGGACGAGTTACGGGTTATGAGTTACGAGTTATGAGTGCTCCTTTATCTTTATTAAAACCAATAACCAATAACAACCAACCAACTATACCGCAAAACTTTCTCCGCAACCACATGTGCGGTTTGCATTCGGATTGTTGAAATAAAAACCCTTTCCGTTTAATCCTTCGCTGAAATCAAGAATTGTGTCCACCAGGTACAAAAAACTTTTTAAGTCAGTCACAATTTTAACCCCATTGTCTTCAAATACCTGATCGTTGGGTTTCGATTCATTGTCGAAGTCAAGTTTATAACTCAAGCCGCTACAACCTCCCCCTACAACCGATACACGCAAAAAGTAAGAAGCATCTTTGTCGATAGAAGCCTGTTGCATCAGACTCAATACTTTTTCTTTTGCTTTGTCACTTACGTACAGCATTTTCTTTGAAACAATTATTCTGCAAAGTTAAGGAGGTTCAAATTTTTATATGTGAATCGTTATAGCTTTAATAGACATATGTTATGCTCTTTTATTCTCATTCGCCGTTGGTATCGGCCAACCGTTATGGGCATTTCATATATGAAGGTTACGAGTTCTAAGATATGGGTTACGTGTTTTTCTTTCTCCTTAAACCCCTAAATATCTAAACCCTAAATTACTAAACGAATCAACAGATCAACGAATCAACTTTTTCATCACATGATGAATATTTCAATCCTTAATTGACAATTCCCTCTTCTATTTGTAATTGACGAATCAACGCGATGATTTCCTGTGTTTTTTGGGTCAGTTGGGTTTCGTCGGTTTCTCTACCCAAACTAAACCGGATCGAACTTCGGCTATCTTTTTCAATTAGTCCCATTGCCCTCAGTACATGGCTTGGTGTTTGCAATGCGCTGCTGCAAGCACTTCCGTTGGAGATTGCCACTATTTTTGACAGACCGCTGAGTAAAGAAGCATGATTTTGCAAATGAAAACAGCAATTACTGAAAGTTGGCAGTCTTTGAGCCGAACCACCATTGACCGTAACTTTTAATTGATGTTTAAAAGTAGCCTCCATATTTTCTTTCAACTTGCATAGTCTTTCTGCTTCCTGAAACATCTCGTTTGCGGCAATTTCTACAGCCTTTCCCAGACCAACAATGCCCGGCACATTCAAAGTGCCGCTTCGCAAACCTCTTTCTTGTCCGCCTCCGGTTATTTGCGGTATGAGATGCACACGCGGGCTCTTTCTTCTTACATAAAGGGCACCAACCCCTTTCGGGCCATAGAGTTTATGGGCAGACAACGTAAGTAAATCAACTTCCGATTCTTTTACATCCAATGAAATTTTTCCTGCCGACTGCGAAGCATCACACAAAAATAGAACCTCGTTTTCTTTGGCAATTTTTCCAATTTCATTGATCGGATGAATGACACCTGTTACATTATTTGCATGCATCAGTGCGATGAGTATGGTTTTTGGAGTGATGGCATCTCTTAGATGATCAATATTAATTTGTCCATTTGTGTCAACCTGCAGC
>JBIIPV010000300.1:0-2562 GCA_044342435.1 Lacibacter sp.
AAAATCATTAGCAAAAAAATCCCACCAAAGAAGGTGGGATCGATAAAAACTTAAGTGGATGATTAATGATGTGTGTGCTGGTGTTCTTCGTTCATTTTGATAAACTCCTCAGAACTAATCACTTTCTCATCTTTTTGCACTTGTACTTCTGCCCATTGGAATACTTTTTCTGTCAGTAACTTACGGTACGTGCCGTCAACCTGCTGCTCATCTTTCATCAATGTTTCAACATACTGGTCGATCCATTCCAGGTTGCCGTCTCCCAGACTCATCCCGCCAAAATATCCAAGAATCTGCTGGCGGAAACTGTTTTTTAATTCTTCAGGACTTACCTCGATGTTGTTGTTATTAACGATTTGATCGGTGATCAGTGTCCAGCGTAACTGTTTATCGAAGGAAGGATATTCTGCTTCGGCTTCTTCAGCAGTTTTTGGTTTTTCGCCTGCTGCAGTCAACCATCTCTTTAAGAAGGCTTCAGGCAATTCCATCTTGGTATCATCGAGCAATACATGATAGAGATGATGTTGCAACTGGTTGCTGCTCTGGCGATCCCATTGTAATTGAATATCGTTTTCAATTGCTGCCAGAAAATCTTTTTCATTTGTGATTTCTTTGCCGGGCAATGCTTCTTTGAAAAATTCTTCGTTTAGTTCCCTTTTCTCTACTAATCCGACTTTGGTGATAGTCATCAAAAAAGGAATTTTAAGTACTTCTATGTCATCTGATAGGCCAATATCTTTTCTCACCCAGTCTCTTTCTTTTTCATCAAAAGCTTCTTCAAGCGTGAGTGCAATTGCGTCACCTTTTTTTAATCCGATAAGCTTCGGACGAAAACCTTCGCTGAAATATTTTACAAGCAGGGAGTTGTCTTTTTTAAGTCCGTTTTCCAACACATTGCCTTCGCTGTCGGCTTCTTCAAACGTAACATTCAGTACATTCTCATCTTGTGTTGCAGTTTCCGGCTCAGTTAATTTTCCGAGACGCTGACGAAGTCTTTCTACCTCCTCATTGATCATTTCGGCAGTCACTTTCACTTTATAGTAGGGTGCCTTTACTTTATTCAGATTGATTTCAAATGCAGGCTTCAGCCCGATTTCGAATTCAAACTGATAATTCTGAGGTTGATCCATTAAAGGTTTGAAATCTTTGTTAGGCAAAGGCAACGGCTGTGCAAAAATTTCAAGGCGTTCCTGGGTCAGGTATTCATTTAATCCTTTTTCAATGTTTTTAATTACCTCTTCGGCAAATAAACTTTGACCATACATTTTTTTCACCATCCCAACCGGAACCATCCCCTGACGGAAACCAGGAATACTGGCCCTTTTGCTGTATGTTTTCAGGTTTTTTTCAAACTCAGGATAGTATTCTTCCTTATTGATGGTAACGGTTAATTTATCCGTGAGTAGTCCGATATTCTCTCTGGTAACTGTAGCCATGTTTTTTTGTTTTATTGAAAAGACGATTTTTTAGTCTTTATGATTTTAAAGTAAATAATTAGAAACTCCGTGAGTCAAAGAGTCCGAAAGATCCGTAACCCCCACCGTTCTTTATTCTACAAATCAGGGTGGTCAGATGCAAAAATATTGCATTGCCCACCCTGTTGTTTGTTGTCCGGATGGAGGGATGCTGACGCTTAGGTCAGCATCTGTTAACTCATCCATGATACTCCTTTGTCCGGATGGAGGGACTCGAACCCCCACACCTCGCGGCATCAGATCCTAAGTCTGACGTGTCTACCAATTTCACCACATCCGGTTTTGCGGTTGCAAAAGTAGGAAGAATCCGGTTTCTTTCCATACTGATAACTGGTTTTTCTTAAATTGCGAATTCTGGAACCGATCGCTACCATAAAGACGTACAATCTGAGCCCTGAACAGGAGAGAAAAGAAATCCTGCGTCATTACAGGGCGCTTCTTCGTTCCCTGAAAACAAAACTGAAGAAGGGAGACAAGGAATTATTACGTACTGCTTTTGAGATGGCAGCAGATGCTCACCAGACCATGCGACGCAAAAGTGGAGAGCCATATATTCATCATCCGCTCTCAGTGGCTCAAATATGTGTGGAAGAAATTGGCCTCGGAATACGTTCCACCATTTGTGCACTTTTACATGATACAGTAGAAGATACAGATGTTACACTGGAAGACATCGAACATGAATTTGGGAGTGAAATTGCACGTATCATTGACGGACTGACTAAAATTTCTACCGTTGTTGACACCAATTCCACACAACAGGCAGAAAACTTCAAGAAGATTCTACTCACACTTACAGATGATCCGCGTGTGATTTTGATTAAGCTGGCCGATCGTTTGCACAACATGCGTACGATGGACAGCATGAAGCGGGAAAAACAACTAAAAATAGCGAGTGAAACCGTATATGTATATGCGCCGCTGGCTCATCGCCTCGGTTTATATAATATAAAAACTGAGATGGAGGATCTTTCCATGAAATACCTGGAGCCCGACATCTACAAAGAAATTGCACGTAAGCTGGCAGAAACAAAAAGAGAGCGTGCCCGATTTATCAATGAGTTCATCAAACCAATTAAAGAGAAAC
>JBIIPV010000301.1:0-2560 GCA_044342435.1 Lacibacter sp.
AGACGACAAAACTTCAATAGCGCCGAATGAAAAAATTGAGTTTTCAGCTAAATTCGATCGTATCCCTTCCAGCACTACTTCATTTGATTTAATTGAAGGAGAAAATGGAACCTGGAACTTTTACGGGATCAATCTCACCGACAATGAAGAATCTTCCAATTCCTTTAATACTGTTATGTTTAATCAGTCGGGCAACTGGTACAATTTTTACTGGCTTGACGGGAATGTCATCAAAAAATCAATCAATGGCACATGGACGAATTGGCTGTGGATTGATGAAGAATATGTAAAGGTTGCATCGAACGACAAATGGGTGAAACGCTATTTAATAGATGGAGATGTTATTAAAATGGCTTCCGGCGGTCGTTGGGAAAATACCTATTGGATCAAAGACAACTGTATCAAAATTCCCCTTAACGGAACCTGGCAAAATAAATACTGGCTTGATAGAGATCAATTAAAAAAAGCTGTTGATGGAAAGTGGGCAGAATTTGCAAGACCGAAAGGAAATGTAAGTCTGATATTACTTGCTATTATGATGGATGATTGGGATAAATAATTCAACAAGTAATTTTAGTTAGTGTGCTAATATCTAAGTGAACGCATGTGAGCGTATTAAACAACTTAGCGCACTATCCCATTGATTGATCAAACAAACATCCTTCTTTATAGATAATAATCAAGAACATGAGCAGACCATTAGACGGAGATTTTGGTGAATTTTACAAACGCTACATATTATTAGCTGCCGGAGAAAGTCCTAAGGCCCTGATTGCTCTTCATTCATCATTCATATCCGACTACATCTGCCATTTACCTGATGCAGCGGGCGACTATGCCTATGATACAGGAAAGTGGACAGTCAAACAACTGCTTCAGCACATGATGGACACCGAAAGAATATTTGTATATCGTTTATTGTGCATAGCAAGAGGTGATCTAAGGCCTTTATCAGGATTTGATGAAAATGCTTTTGCTACTGCGGCACCGGCAAATAACAGAAAACTACAAGACATAAAAGAAGAAATACTTGCACTCAGGAAGAGTACGGATATACTTATCGCTTCACTTTCGGAACAAGAACTAAAACAAAAAGGAGAAGCAAGTGGATATGCAGTTACTGCCAATGCGCTATGCTTTATGATTTTTGGACATAGCCTACATCATATACAAATAATGAAGGAAAAATATACACTGGCATGATTTGAGAATAGGTTCCTGTTTTTATCCTATCTCTAAAAATCAATAGTCGCTGAATATTAAAATTGTTTATCGTCGTTCGTTGATCGAAACACGAAGAACGAACAACGAAAAAGTGCCCAGAACTGGATTACTTTCAGTGATACAGATACTTCTACGAGGGGCTTACCCAAACAAAAAAATCGCTGCTCGCTTCGCTCGCCCGGCTTTTTATTTGTCTGCTCCCTGAAGCAAGCTTCGGTCGCATCCAAATAAAAAATCCCGCACTTCGTGCAGGATTTTTTTGCTTGTGCCCAGAACTGGATTCGAACCAGCACATCCTTGCGGACGCTGCGACCTGAACACAGTGCGTCTACCAATTTCGCCATCTGGGCAGATAAAACAGGTATCTGTTTTTCAGGAGTGCAAAGATATGATCTTTTCAGAATTGAAATCAATCCACTATGCAAAATATGAGATTGACTCAAAAACCTTTAATGACTAGACCTGTAAACAGATAACGGTTAACTTCTAACAGGCAATATCTTTCCCCACCACGTGAACAACTTTTACTTTTTTGTTTGATAAACAGTTCGCAATTTTCCATCCGAATGAATACTGCTTCTAACGAAATCAATGCATTACTTCGCCTGGTTGACGACCCGGATGCGGATGTGTTTTCCAGCGTGAGCAACCGAATCATTTCTATCGGTAAGGAAATCATCCCCTATCTCGAACATCACTGGGAAACAAACGAAGACCCGGTTACACAGGATCGCGTTGAAACACTTATACACAGATTACAATGGCAGGATCTGAAATCTGAATTCAACGATTGGCTCATTCACGAAGAAGACAATCTCCTCAAAGGCCTGCTGCTGATATGTAAGCACAAATACCAAGAGTATGATTTCCAAAAAACAATCAAAGAACTGGATAAAATCAAAAGAAATATCTGGCTCGAATTAAATCAGTACCTCACTCCCCTCGAACAAGTCAATGTTTCCTGTAGTATTCTCTTTAATTATTACAAACTAAAAGGGAATGAAATCAATTATGCCAAACCCGATGAATTTTTGATTTCTCGTGTCATCGAAAACAAATCCGGAAACCCGATCAGCAACGGCCTTCTCATTCTTGTACTTTCTCAAATGCTCGATATCAATCTCCGGTTAATCGGCATCCCTCGACAGTTCATTCTTGCTTGTTATGACTCGTCAGAACAGGAAAACCTGTTGTTTTTTCTTGATGGTGTAACCGGCCAAATGTATTCACGTGCCGAGGTAAATACCTATTTTAAAAGAATCGGTGTCAACCCCACAAGCTCCTATTTTATACCAAAATCAAATAAAGAAGCCATCCTTGAACTTCTTAAAGAATA
>JBIIPV010000302.1:0-2557 GCA_044342435.1 Lacibacter sp.
CCATATATTTAGGAGCTCCCATATTTACTCCCTGCTCAATCATGTCAAAGTCGAGCAAAAGATTGAGTGCCGCTATCACAATGACAAAGATGGAAAAACCAATGCCGAAAAGCGAAAAATTACTGGCAGAAAGAAAATCAAAATGAATGTCGAAAAAACCAAGTACCCAGGTAAGCAAGTAGAATACTGCAATGCTGGCAGTGGCGATGAAGATGATGGATCTTAATTTGTTTGTAACCTGTATGATCCTGAATGAGTATAGGAAATACATCGCAGCTACGACGGCAAAAGTTAGCAGGATAGCATGCCCAACAATTCCGTCATAAAAACCTTCCGAGAAAAAAGCGCTGACGCCACCCAAAAACAAGCCCTCAAGAATAGCATAGGCAGGTGCGAGGAATGGGCTCCATTCTTTTTTAAATATCATCACAATTGACACGATCAATCCGCCGATAGCTCCTCCAATCATCCAGCTCATTGGATTCTTGTCATTGTCGAATTGGTTCCAGGTAAGAAACGCTCCTGCCATCACCATCAGCATCAGAAATCCGAACTTGTTCATTGTGCCTCTGACGGTCATGCTGTCGCCGGTAGATACGTGAATTGTTTTTTCAAATTGTTTTTCTGAAAGTGTGGGGTTGCCAGATTTGAAGAGTGACATGGATGTTTTGTTTAAGTATGTGAAATTAAATAATTTTCATTTACAAGATTCAATTATAAAATTTTGCTCACTTTTTTCGGGCTTTGGGTTCGGGCAGGCTTCGAAGCATAAAAATATCAATATGTGCTCATCTTGAATAGAAGCACAATACCCCATTTTGTACTACCCAACCCGTGAGGAGCAAAACGATGTTGTCCACTTTACGCAAAACCCTGTTAATGTTCTCTGTTAATTAATCCATAGCAAAGTTCTGTATGTAATTATACATATCATTTGCTTCATATCCATAGCAGCCAATATATTTCCAATTTGGATCTAGCATATTGTAACGATGCCCTCTGGAACTTATTCCGCTGTCAATCAATAATTGAATAACTAAAACTCTTGCATTATTTATTCCACCTACAATGTTTTCATTTCCTGACAGATTTGGGCAGAAACCTGAAATTCTTGAATAAGGAATAGATCCATCGCTGCCCACATGATCTGTAAAACCTCGTTTTTTACAATCTTCTCCATGTTTTTTTGCAGCTTCATACACGCATTTTTTGGGGAAGAGTAGTTGCACGGGACTTACTTTCAATTCTTGTATCAGTTCAGTACCTGCTTCGTAATCATCTTTTGATAACCCACGCCAAGAATTTGATTCGTCTGCTAAATAACGGGCAACAATAGAAGCATACACTTTGGGATATTGTCTGACAAAGTTGATTTCTTTAATCATTTCTTTATCCATAGCATTTATTCCATATTCATGAGTAGCAGTACTTATTTTTTTGAAATCAACTTTAGAGCTATCTATCTTTTCATTAAATTCAAAAACATACTTTTTAGTTTTACACGATTTTCCCCACTTATAAGCGTGCCCTTTTGAATCGATATAAAATCCAAAATAAAGATCCTCTTCATTCATGATGTGTGTATATGACTTACATAAAAAATACAAAGCATCTTTATCAAAATAACCACTACCGCTACCGGAAGATGAGCCACACATTAAATAATTGCCCTTGTATTCAGGTTTCAGGGTTCCATATACTCTTTCTTGACAATTTATCGCCAGGTTTTCATCCCATATTACTTTCTCTATCGGCGACGATTTTTCAAGTAATGAAATAAACTTTGGTTCATATTCATTAATCTCATTTCTATTTTTAGTTAAGAAGTTCTGGGGATTAGATCTGGCCTCATTTATGAGGTTTAATATAGCAGATGCTTTACCAGAGGGCTGAGCGAATACAGCTAAACAGTTAATATAAAATATCAATAGCAGTGATAATTTAAACTTCATCATATTTAAAATTTGTTTCATCACTTAACAGCAACTACCGCCTGGGGTACAACAAGTATTTTGAGATGCTTGCAAGTCTGATAAATTCACTTTTATTTTTTCAGGAGGTATCCCGCAGTGGTCGTTTGCTAAGCAGTTTGTATGCTTAGTAGTCAATAAAAAATTGTTTCCGTCAAAATCCAAACCGAAGCGACTTATTGTTTCTGTTTGATATTCTATTTCAATGTCTAAATCTTCATTGCCGAAAAGTTGCTCAGCAGTGGCAATAATTTTCTTTAATTTTTGAGGTTCAAGTCTGTGTTTGAAGTCGTTGGCTGTCCAAACTTGAAAACTGACTGTTTTTTCTGTTCTTACAGTTCCGCCACAATCAATAAAATGCTTGGTTGTTAACCCTGCTTCGGTAATGTGAAAGTGTCTCGGAACAAAATGGCCGTTTGGTTGAATAAAATTGATTTGTGAAATACTGTCCAGATACTCTTTGAATTGTGTTATTTTCATATGTTAATAGTTGTTGTTTTTTAATTGTCATATGTTATGCCCTTCTATTCTCATCCGCCGTTGGTATCAGCCAACCGTTATGGGCATTTCATATGTGAATAGTTGTT
>JBIIPV010000303.1:0-2548 GCA_044342435.1 Lacibacter sp.
ACAGCAGAATGTGGACGAAAGTTCTGTATGATTTGGGACATATCGGATTTGAAGAACCATTTAAGAAGCTGCTGAATCAGGGCATGATACAAGGTTCTTCACGTTTTGTTTATCGAATCACCGGCACACAAACTTTTGTATCCAAAGGCTTATTGAACGCGGAAGAAGAATACAAAGGAAGTAAAACAGACAAGCTGCATGTGGATGTGCAGTTGGTAGATGGCTTTGAGCTTGAAATAGAAGCGTTCCGCAAATGGCGAAATGGTGAATATGCTGATGCGGAATTTATATTCGAAAATGAAGAAAAGACAAATGCCGGAGATAAAGCGAAAGGGGTTTACTTATGCGGAAGTGAAGTTGAGAAGATGAGTAAATCAAAATTCAATACTGTTAACCCCGATGATCTCGTTCAGAAATACGGTGCAGATACTTTTAGAATGTATGAGATGTTCCTCGGTCCGGTTGAACTTAGTAAACCATGGGATACTAAAGGGATAGAAGGGGTACACAGATTTTTAAAAAAATTATGGCGTCTTTTTTATGACGAAACAAAGGGTGCTGTTTGGACAGATGAGAATCCTTCGGAAGAAGAGTGGCGTGTTTTACACAAGACAATCAAAAAAATAAGTGATGATACGGAACGTTTCAGTTTTAATACGGCTGTCAGCAGTTTCATGATTTGTGTGAATGAATTGTCTGATTTGAGTTCTAGAAAGAAATTAATATTAGAGCAACTTCTCATCCTTCTGGCTCCCTATGCGCCGCATGTTAGCGAAGAATTATGGCACTCATTGGGTCATCAGCAAACCATTCTTGATGCGTCTTATCCTGTATTTGAAGAAAAATATTTAATGGAGTCTTCCAAAAACTATCCCGTTGCAGTTAATGGAAAAACACGCTCTACTTTGAATTTGCCGGCTGATGTAACAGCAGATGATGCGGAGAATGCCGCACTGGCAGATCCTTCTGTACAGAAATGGCTGGAGGGAAAACCTCCCAAAAAGGTCATATTTGTCCGTAACAAGATGATTAATATTGTAGTCTGATTTCAGATTACAATTATTAACCTATGCCAATACCTGCTCAGTACAGGGCGCCTTTTTGCGCCGATGAGTTTTATCATTTGTCTTTTTATAGCATTGACGGACTTGTTCTTTTTCGGACCGCACAGCACCGCATGATTTTCATCAGAAAATGCCTTTTCTTTTTAAATCCGTTTGCTACTTTTTTTGCTTACACAATTTTGCCAAAACAATTTCATCTCATCATTAAAATCAAAGAGGAGAAAAACATCACGGAAACATTGAACTGGACACCATACGGCGACAGAACAAGATCAATGATTTCATTTTTAAGAAATCCTTCATCCAATTATCTTAACATGATGCTCGAACGTCAAATTAACCGCATGCTTGTTTCGTATGTGAATTCTTTTAATTATCTGGAAGAGCGTAGTGGAGGATTGTTTAAGAAGCCGTTCAGAAGAATGAATTTGAAAACCCCGGATGATGTAAAACGTGCTATCCTTTTTGTTCATACCTGTGCAGAAAAAGAGCAGGTTGTTTCTGACTACAGATCACATACATTTCATTCTTTAGATGAAATAGAAAGACAATCTTCCACGCTTGTTGATACAAAATCGACGATGCTGCTTTTTGAAAATCCTGAAACTTACCGTTTGTCGCATTTGAAATATGCAGATAATGGAATTGTTTAAATTGATCTCGGTTCGTTATTTGGGTTTTTGAAGACGAATCATGGCGCTGCTTTTTTCCGTGCTTTCCAGGTTAGCCGTAAATCGTTTGCCATTGACAACAGCCACCATGAAAGAAGTATTTGGAGGGATAGAGCCCAGATTTTCAGCGACCATCACCAGTTCGTTTATTTCTTTCAGGTCTTTAATAGAGAGTTTAATAGCGAAGGCCTTATCTGTGAGCCGGATGTTTTGGTATATAAGTGTTTCGTTTAAAAATAAAGAGATTGAGTCTCCGTCAACCAAAGCATTATCATAAAAACTGACTTCTATACTGTCTCCCTCAAGTAGAATATCTACAGTTGGCTTTTTTGTTCTTGATATAAATTTATCCTCTGTACTTTCATTGTTGTTATTGGTGTTTTTGGGTTCTGTTTCTTCACTGAGAGGAGGGGTGGTTTCTTCTTTCTCTTTTATCGGAATTTGATGATCAACATCCGGAACTTTTCTTTCAGTTGAAGAAATGGTTGTATGTTCATCTACAGGATTGTCTTTGTTTATTTTCCAAATAGTTTCCGTGTATCCTATCAGTTCCGGATCATTTCCCCCCATCGTGTAATTTTCAATTAATTCATCCCACTCGTCTTTGTTTTGCGGGCGATCTGTTTTAGTAAGATGTATGTCGCGCTTTTCATCATTTTTTCCTTTCTCTTGCGATTTTCCATTCATCATCATTTTGCCACTTCCCGGACAGTTGAAATCTGCTTCTGTGAGGAGGGGAATGGCATGTGTATTGCCGATTCGTATTCCTGACTGCTTTCTTTCAATGAGTTCATCATCCCACCATACTACGGC
>JBIIPV010000018.1:0-10109 GCA_044342435.1 Lacibacter sp.
ATATGACAATTAAAATACAATAACTATTCACATATAAAATGAATGAACATTATTCCCCTGCTTCAATTGCTGAACATATTCTGAACAACGATCGTTTCAGTCAATGGCTGGGCGTAAAGATTCTAAGTTGTGAAACAGGATACAGTAAAATCAGCATGGTTATTCGGGAAGAAATGGTAAACGGGTTGGGTATTGTGCACGGTGGCGTTACGTTCGCTTTGGCCGACAGCGCATTTGCCTTTGCCTGTAATAGTTATAATCGAAGATCCGTTGCCTTAGATACTTCCATCAATTTCATCAAACCGGCTCTTATTGGAGACGAGCTGATCGCAGAGGCAAATGAAATTCATAATGGAAGATCAACCGGCCTGTACCAGATTTCAGTGTTCAATCAGAAAAACGAAATCATTGCTACATTCAAGGGCTTGTGTTTCAGAACCGATGCCCCTGTACTATAAAAAAACGGAGTCTTTCCGGACTCCGTTAGTTCTATCTGTTTTTTTGTTGATGAATGTGTATGCTTCTCAGAAAATTTTGATTTTTATTATTGCATCAGAAGACGCTCGACCAGTTGCTCGCCTGTTTCACGAGAAATAATCCGAACAAGATAAAGGCCAGGTGCTACATTAGATATTTCAAAGCGGGATGTTTGTATGGCTTCCCATGATCTTATGCGCTTACCGGTAATGTCTTCGAGATAGACATCTGTTTTACCAATTCCTTCAGGTAAGACAAGCATTGATTTTCCTGAAGCAGGGTTCGGATAAATCGTTGCATAAAGCTGTTTTGCATTGCTGCGAACAGCCCTGATGTCACTAAAGCTTTCCTTGCCATTTAAGTCAACCTGACGAAGACGATAATATGCAACCGAATTGCTAGGCAATGAAAGATCCTGGAACTGATAATAGGCGGCGACATTCCCTCCGGGATTCTTCGAATCCACGAATCCGATTTTCTCATATCTGCCATTATTGATCCGGCGTTGTATTTCAAAACCATCGTTGTCTAATTCCTGACTTGTTTCCCAGGTTAACAACACTTTATCCTGGGTTTTTCTGGCGTCAAAAGCAACCAGGGTTACAGGCAATGCACCGCAGGTATTGGCTATTCTAAAATTAAATGTATTTGCATAACAGCCAGGGGCAGTAGATGCCTTTGCAAGATAATAAGGGTCATTGCGGTAAGTTAAGTTTAAAACAGGAATATTAGCTGAGGAATTATTAGTATTTGTGGATGTGGTTCCCAATGAAACGTCACCGGCATCGATTGTATTGTTTGAGTTAATATCTGCATACAATTCAAATCCTATCGGGAAAGCCCCTGTCGGACCATTTTGTGCAAAAAGGGAAACCACTCTGTTGGTTGAAATATTTCCGCAAGAGCTCAAGCTTCCGGTATATGAAATGACGCCTGAATTAGGAGTAGGAGTAAGGAATGCATTCATGTACATGCGCATACCATTGATATTGGAAATATTTGAAAGGTCATACTCGTGGTTGCCTAGATAAAAAACCAATCCCCCTCTCTGATTCGCAGGAGTTAGTTTTGATACACTGGCGCTAACGGCACTTGAAAGAACAGACCCTTCCACATGGTCATGCGCATTGTTATGATAAGATGTTCCTGTTGTAAGACGCCAGTTTCGAAGGCTCCCGCCTAAACTCATATTGAAAGCGCCCTCAAATTGAGAATAACTTAAGGCAGCATTGGGGAATGCAACATCGGCGGTGGTAATGGTTGCATTAGAATTACCACCTGCTCCTTTTTCAAGACCGGAACCTCCCGTTGTCTGAAAGCGACCATTTGCATTGTTCTCATATGTTCTGACGGCTTCACACTGTGCAAGGAAATTACCTCCGTTTAAAACAAAGTTCTTAATTGCATTGATCAGCGTAGTTGTTGCGGCAGTACTATGCGGTTCTGAAGCAAAAGTGTAACATTGAGATTGAAGATTTACACCGGTCAATTCAATTGCATAATTTGTTGCCGGAACGCCTGCAGCAGTCATATATCCTGTGTGAATATCGGAATTGCCCCCATCGTCGAGAATTGCCGCTTTCGGACGAAAGCCAGTCATATCGTAACGCACATCTACAGAAACATTTGCATTGGTTCTGTACAATCTTACATTGGTGGATTGAGCTGTGTTAAACGTCTGTACAATGGCAGCCACACCGGTTGTATCCTCGGCAAAAATCACAAAAGGACCTGCTCTGAAGCTGAGATTGGCGGCAGATACCAGGGTCGGACGAATCTGTGTTGCATTGACAGAAAAATCAATTCCATCTTTCACTTTGGAAGAATTGATGATCCATTTCAACTTGACATTGTTGTTAAGAAGTGTAACAACCAGTCCATATGCCTTTATGTTCATCAGGCCCGAAGCACCCTGATTGGTATTGTCCATGGCCACCACATAACTTCCCGTAGGAAGGGTTTGCAAGTTGGCAGAAGGAATGGGCAAATCCTGGCCTTGTGCAAAAGGCATAAAAAAGGCAGAAAGAATCGCCAAAAAAATCAACTTTTTCATATTCGAACTTTTAAAGTTTAATAGTTATGTGTTATGCCGTCGATAATTAATTGAATCGGCAAGTCCAATTCAATTCAGGCATAACAAACGTTTACCTAAATCGATGCTTTAAAAGGCAGAGAAGCGGAAAAGTTTTTTCGGAGGATAAAGGGTAAACGGATTTCTACTTAAATTAGAGCATATGGGTAACTGATAAATACATTGATGCTACCCTCATGTTCAGTAAAGATAAAACTATTTCTCATGAAAGCAAGTGTTTTTTCTGAATTACCCTGTTTCGGACAATTTTATGCATGATTTATGCTATTCAGGATCGTAACTGTCATCATTCTTTTTGGTCATTCTTGCGGTTATTTTAAACACAAAATGACGGTCGATTTTTTTCTATGACCCACAAAAAAATATTCATTATTTTAATAATTAATTCAGAGCTCATCAAAAACCAAAAAATGAGATGATGAAATCAATTTCCTTTTGGGCAAAAGAAAATCCACGCAAAGCACAGATAAGCATCGTGCTTCTCTATGTGTGTTTAAACCTGCTTGCAATTTGTTTCGGTTTTATGTTTCGGGAATCCGGTATTCTGTTTTCTGAGTTGTTAATGGATATTTCTTTTTTCATATTTGTGTCGGCTGTTTTATTGTATAAGAAAAAAGCAAATTATTATTACCGAAAGAGTCTTGATTTTATCTTGATCTCAACCACGTTTCTGATGCTTGGGTTTTGGGCAAACAGAGCAGAAGAACGCACGTTTTATACTCCTTTTTCATTTCATACAGCCACGGGCATTACTACCAAACCGGTTGTGAACGAGGAGCCGAATCATAAAAGTATTGCCGGAGAAAAGACGGCAAGTAAAAAAGAATGGCTAAAGGCAGAAAAAGCAAAGGCAAAAAAAGAAAGACGGGAAATAGCGACCTGGCTGAAAGTACTATTGATTCTTCTCGTAGTGGCCTCAGCAATATTTTTATCCTATTTAGTTGCAATACTATCCTGTAATATATCCTGTAGTGGGGCAGAAGGACTAGCCATCGTTGTTTTGGTGTTGGGCTTAACAGGTGCTATCGGAGGAGGGGTTGTGCTTATCAGACGCATTTTAGGATATCGTAGAAGAAAAAGAATTGATGATAACCCAAATCCTTTTAATGAGGAGGAATAAGGGTTGGCAGTTAGCGGTTATCGGTTTTTAGTTTGTTAATGCCTAAATAAAGTTGACCGTTTTCATCAATCACGAAATAGTAAATCTTAAATCAATATTTACACTCCGTAGGAGTGTGATATTGGTAGAATGGTTTTTAAGATAAATAAAAGTGCCGTAGGTACGAGACAAAACGTCGGTTATCGGTTAGAGGCTAACCGCCAACGGATAACAGCCAACTGCTAACGGATAACTGCTAACAGTTAACCGCCCCTACCAAATTCAATTTCCTATACCAGTTGCTTCCGGTTACTTTTGCAATACGAAATGGAAAAAAACTTCATCGATTACATACGCGTTTTCTGTCGAAGCGGCCATGGTGGCCCCGGCAGTAAACATTTTGCACGCACCAAATTCAACCCCAAAGCCGGCCCTGATGGAGGCGACGGCGGAAGAGGCGGCCACATCATCCTGAAGGGCAACAGCCAATTATGGACATTGCTGCATCTTCGCTATTATAAAAATGTACTCGCAGAAGACGGAGTTCCCGGCAATAAAAACAACATGACCGGTAAAGACGGGAAAGATATTATTATTGAAGTTCCATTGGGCACAATTGCCCGTGATGAAGAAAGCGGAACACTCGAAGCCGAAATCCTTACAGACGGACAGGAAATTGTATTGATGAAAGGAGGAAGAGGCGGATTAGGCAATGCACATTTCGCAACCTCCACCAATCAGGCTCCCGAATATGCGCAGCCTGGAGAAACCGGACAGGAAGGATGGAAAATTCTTGAATTAAAAGTCCTTGCAGATGTGGGACTTGTTGGTTTTCCCAATGCAGGTAAATCAACATTGCTTAGCAGCATCACTGCAGCAAAACCTAAAATTGCCAACTACGCATTCACAACCCTCACACCTCAGCTTGGCATGGTGGCTTATCGAAACGACAGAAGTTTCTGTATCGCCGATTTGCCCGGTATCATAGAAGGTGCAGCTGAAGGGAAAGGATTGGGGCATCGCTTTCTGAGACATATTGAAAGAAACAGTGTTTTGTTATTTGTTATTCCGGCCGACAGCAACAACCATGCAGAGGAATTTAAGATTCTGCTCAATGAGCTTGAAGCTTACAATCCGGAAATGCTGCAAAAACAATTTGTATTGTGTATCAGCAAAAGTGATTTGCTGGATGAAGAATTAAGAACAGCCATAGAAATAGAATTACCTAAAAACGTTCCACATGTATTTATCTCTGCAGTAACCGGCGCAGGATTAACAGAGTTAAAAGACCTGCTATGGAATGAACTAAACCGACCACAGGGAAGTTAACCGGAGGGAGTTTTTCATTGACACATTAAAGAAACAAAAAATGAAGTCTGTCTTTTTGATGTTTTCTTTTCTGATGATACAATTGCTGGTTGTCGGCCAGACTATCCGCAAAGTCAACAAAGTAAGTGTGTTGCAGATGCCGGGTAGAGGGGGCGATAATGGAGGAACAGTTGCGGTACATGGAAGAACACGTAATTACTATGCAACTATTGCCGGAAACAAAACATTTTCCCTTGCAATTTTCAACGGAGCAGGAGAAAGAACTTCGCCGGCAGACCTCGCAGTATTGTATGATGTGAGAGGGATGTGGTATAATCAAGCCGCAAAAACATTTTATGCAAACGGATACGGAAGAAACGGATGGTGTAAATACCTGATAGATGAAGAAGGGGTTCCATATGATGTTGCTCCATTGTTTGAAGGACAACAACAACCTTTTCCTCAATCGGCCGGAGCATATAACCAGAAAGAGAATGTGGTTTATTTCCTGAAAGGATCCACTGCTGTTGCATACGACGGAGAAACAGGAAAAGAATTGCCGGAGAAAAAAAAGTTGATCAAAGTTGGTTATACCGTTAAAAATCCTCCCCCGGCAAATTATAATTCAGACACCATCTCTGTATTGCCCGGCTACAACAACACATCACTCATTTATACCGGCATCTCCAATAATGAACTCGGAATATTGAATGTAGAAACAAGAGAAATAGAACTTTACAGTGCAAGCACCGGACTCTTAACAACCCGATTGCAGCTTCCTCCGGAAGCGGTTGTTCGTGAGAAATTAAACTTTGCATTTTGTAACGGCATATACTGGCTCTATGATGCAAGCAAAAGATCCTGGATCGGCTATCGTTAAACACAATCCATCTTTCTTCTAACACCCATGCAACAGTGCCTTTTTTGCGGTCATACAGTGAAAATGATTCATGTTCATGGACACTACCAGTGCCCGGTCTGTAACACCAATGCACTGCCTTGTTGTGATGGAGACAATTGTGAAACCAATTATTTTTTCAAGCAGGAGGAACACATCGTTCCGAAAAGAAATTCGGAAACATCTCCCGATAAAAAAGAAGAAAATTGATAAGTGGCTTAAAAAGCTGTTCTCTCTTTATTTTTTTACCGTACGTTTGTTAGATAAATTAAAACATATGAGAAAACTGCTCTTTACACTTGTTTTTGTATGCTGTCTTTTCCGCAGTTATGCTGATGAAGGGATGTGGTTGCCCTTGCTGTTGGGCGAACAGGTTTATGCCGACATGAAGAAAAAAGGCCTGAAATTGACAAAGGAACAACTGTACAACATCAATAAAGCTTCTCTCAAGGACGCGATTGTTATTTTCGGAGGAGGATGTACGGGAGAGGTGGTCAGCGACAAAGGACTGATATTTACAAATCACCATTGTGGTTATGGAGCAATCGCTACCGCATCAAGTGTTACCAATAACTATCTGCGCGATGGTTTTTATGCAAAGAGTCATGCTGATGAAATCAGAACAAACCTCTCAGTTCAGTTTTTATTACGCATTGAAGATGTGAGCAAAGAAGTGCTGGATTCTTTGGGAAATCTATCCGGTACAGCCCGGTCTCAAAAGCAAGCGGCTGTATTGGCAGCCATTAATAAGCGCTATTCCAAAGAAAGTGAATCGATTGAAGCAAGGGTGAGTCCTTTGTTTAAGGGAAATCAGTTTCTGGTATTCGTTTATCAGCGTTATAAAGATGTTCGTCTGGTTGGTACACCTCCAGAGAGTGTTGGAAAATTCGGAGGCGATACCGACAACTGGGAATGGCCTCGCCACACAGGTGATTTTTCTATTTTCAGGGTATATTCAACAGCCGATGGGAAGCCGGCAGATTATAATGGAGCCAACGTTCCCTTTAAACCCAAATGGTTTCTTCCGGTATCCATGAAAGGAATCAAAAACGGCGACTTCGCTATGACCTGGGGATATCCGGGAAGCACCAATCGTTATGAAACATCGCTGGGTGTGAAGCTGGCCACCGATATCAATAATCCTGCACTGGTGAAACTTCGTGAAGTGCGTTTGAAATATATGCTAACAGAAATGCAAAAAGACGCTGCAGTGAAACTGAAACTCGCAAGCAGTTATGCATCTATCGCCAACTACTGGAAATTTTATGATGGTGAAACAAAGCAGTTGCTCAAATACGATGTTTACGGACAGAAGGTGCAGACAGAGAAAAAATTCATTGAATGGGGCGCTGATAAGGAGGAATATAAAAACGTATTTACAGAATGGGAAAAAATATACAATGCCTGGAGACCATACAGCCAACATCGTGTTTATATGGGTGAAGGAATTTATGGATCGCCCCTCATCGGTTATGCGGCCTCGTTATCTATACTGGAAGCTGCGCTTTCAAAAGCCGGAGTAACCAATGAAGACAAGAAGAAGGCTGCGCAGGTAGCTGCAGATACCAGAAAATCATTTCTGGAAGGACACGATGCAGTCAGCGATCGTCAGATTCTTGCTGCCGTACTGATGATGTATTATAATGATATTCCTTCTGCACAACACCCTGCCAATCTCTTTAATAATATCAGCAAAACTTACGGACCGCTTGATGATGAAAACACATTTAAAAAACTAGCGGCAGATATTTTCACCAATACCATCCTGCTGAATGAAGAAAAGTGGAATGCATTTTTACAAAATCCTGATCCGCTTGTTCTTCAAAACGATCCGGCTTATAAGCTCGCTTCCGCTTTTGATAAAAACTGGAGGGAAAATTATTTGTCTAAATACCAGGATTTTGCTATCCGAAACAGCGATCTCGGACGAATATATCTAAAGGGAATTATGGAAATGAATCCCGATGCTGCAAAGAAAATGTACCCCGATGCCACATTTACCATGAGGGTTTCTTATGGCTCGGTAAAAAACTACAGCCCGAAAGATGCTGTTCAATATGATTTTGTAACAACTTCTCAAGGGCTGCTTCAAAAATATAAAGCCGGCGACTATGAATTTGATCTCCCTACCAAGCAAGTTGAATTGTTGAGAAATAAAGATTTTGGGCAATATGCTGATCCTAAAAGAAAAGACCTGGTGATCGGATTTATTACCACCAATGACATCACGGGTGGTAACAGCGGATCGCCGGTGATAAACGGCAAAGGTCAATTAATCGGACTCGCCTTTGATGGCAACTATGAAGCGCTGAGTCACAAGCTCGCTTTTGATAAAGATTTAAACAGAACCATTTGTGTTGACATCCGCTATGTGTTGTGGTGTATTGACAAGCTGGGCGGAGCCGGCCACCTGGTGAATGAACTGAAACTGGTAAAATAAATTCGTTCTTTTCAATTAAAAAGCCCTCCCGAAACGGAGGGCTTTTTTTATATGTTTCCGTATTGGCAAGCCTGTGATCAATTGTATTATCTGCTGCCATGGTTTGTTTCAGTCATCTAACGCCAACAACAAATAACAAACAACCAACAACATATTTATCGTCCACGCCGGGGTCTGCCAATGGCGACCCCGGTATCAATTGTATTATCTGCTGCCATGGTTTGTTTCAGTCATCTAACGCCAACAACCAATAACGAATAACCAATAACACATACACCCTGGATGGTTCATCATAAATTAATAGAGTGTTAACCATTCATTTACACAAGGTTTTTAATTTTCGAAAACCTGTTGGCATGAAAGCGCATTACAAAACCATCATCTTATCAGATCTTCATCTCGGAATTAGTAATTCAAGGGTAAAAGAGGTTGTAGAATTTTTGCAGGAACATACCTGTGATACCTTGATTCTGAATGGAGATATCATAGACGGATGGCAGTTAAGGAAGTCGGGCGAATGGAAGAAAAAACACACTCGTTTCTTCCGCATTCTCATGAAGTATCTCTATAAATACAACACGAAAATTATTTATTTGAGGGGCAATCATGATGACTTCCTGGATGAAATTCTTCCTTTTTCCTTCGGGCCCTTCGTCATCAAACGCACACATATTTTACAAAGCGGTAACAAGAAATATTATGTAGTACACGGCGATATCTTCGATACTGTTACCACCAAACTGAAATGGCTCGCGCGGCTTGGCGATACAGGATATACATTTCTGCTTTGGCTCAACAGACATTACAACCACTACAGAGCAAAAAAGGGATTGCCCTATTATTCCTTATCACAGGTAGTGAAAGCAAAAGTAAAATCAGCCGTTTCTTTCATTTCCGACTATGAAGAACAACTGAGCGAAGTAGCAAGGGCAAATGGATGCGACGGAATCATTTGCGGACATATTCATCAGGCGGCCGACAAAGAAATCAATGGGATTCATTATTTAAACAGCGGCGACTGGGTAGAAACAATGAGTGCGCTTGTTGAAAATGAAAAAAACGAATGGAACATCATTTATTACACACAATGGCAGAAAGAAATCATCGATGCGGAATATCAGGTCTCTTTAAACCATCTCTACAAAACGGCAGAGGCTGAACATTTGGTTACACTGCCAAACTAAGAGAAGTGAAACATCTTTTATTTATGCAAAATCATAAAAAATTAATGCCGGTAAAAAGTCTGAATATTCTGTTTGCCGTTCAGGGTGAAGGGCGAGGCCATCTCAGTCAGGCCATTGTTGCGTATGAATGGTTAAAAGAAGAAGGCCACAAAGTATCGGGGGTGATTGTAGGAGGTGGAGGAACACAAAATCTACCGGCTTATTTCAAAAAAAGAATACAGGCTCCGATCTATAGAATTGAAAGCCCTTGTTTCGTACGGGATCATCATAATAAAGCGGTGAGGCTGCTGCCAACAATTATACGAACTATAGGAAAAATCAGAAAACACTGGAGAGGTATTCTTGTGATTCGAGAAATTGTAAAACGCCAACAGCCGGATTTAATTTTAAACTTTTATGAGCCTTTGGTTGGAATCGCTCACTTTTTTAATAGCATAAAAACTGATACTATTTCTATTGCTCATCAGTATCTTTTCATACATCCCTCTTTTGTATTTCCTCCTGAATTAACCCGAAAAGATAAATGGCTTTTAAAGAAATACACCCGTATAACGGCTAATGGAAGTAAAAAATTACTTGCCCTTTCATTTAATGAGGGGAATTTAACCAAA
>JBIIPV010000304.1:0-2543 GCA_044342435.1 Lacibacter sp.
CCGCATCATGGCCAAACAAAAGGGCTGGAAGATCAATGAATATGGAGTATTTGACGAAAACACAGGAAGACGAATTGCAGGTAAAACAGAAGAAGGGATTTATCAGCTCATGGGATATCGATTTATTCCTCCGGAGAAAAGACTGGGAAAGAATGAATTTCAGTTGGCCGTTAGCAGTTAACTTTTAGCAGTTTGTTCCTTTTTAAACAACACAGATAACTGACAACGGAAAAACGATCACGGATCAGTGGTAACCGCCAACCTTCCTATCTTTATCTCCTGAACGAGTAAGTGAATTTTTCATGAAATACTACATCATTGCCGGAGAAGCAAGCGGGGATCTGCATGGAAGCAATCTCATCAAAGCCATCAGATCAAAGGACCAGGAAGCTCAAATTCGCTGCTGGGGCGGAGATAAAATGGAGGAAGCCGGCGCAACCCTCGTAAAACATTACAGAGAACTCGCCTTTATGGGTTTCGTTGAAGTAATCGCCAACCTCGGCACCATCTTAAAAAACCTGAAATTTTGCAAATCAGATATTAGTTCTTTTCAGCCGGATGTATTGGTATTGATCGACTATCCGGGTTTTAATTTAAGAATTGCTGAATGGGCAAAGAAACATGGCTTCAAGGTCGTGTACTATATTTCTCCCCAGGTATGGGCATGGAAAGCGGGAAGAGTGAAAAAGATGAAGCTATGCATCGACAGACTTATCACCATCCTTCCATTTGAAAAAAATTACTTTGAAGAAAACTGGAACTGGAATGTAGACTATGCCGGGCATCCGCTTCTTGAAGCCATACATGATTTTCAAAAAGACGAACAACCAAATCACTTATCTGATAACCCAATCATTGCGCTTCTTCCGGGGAGCAGAAAACAGGAAATCAGAAAAAAACTACCGGTGATGTTGGAAGTTAGCCGTCAATTTTCTGATTATCAGTTCATCGTCGCACGCGCACCGGGACTGGACGAAGGATTCTATGAACCCATTTTAAAGGGATACGACAACGTCACTTCCATCTCCGGAAAAACCTATTCGCTCCTTTCAAAATCCACCGCAGCACTGGTGACCAGCGGAACCGCTACGCTCGAAACTGCCTTGCTCGGAATACCTCAGGTTGTATGTTACAAAGGAAGTGAAATCAGTTACCAAATTGCAAAACGTCTGGTTAAAATAAAATTCATTTCACTTGTGAATTTGATCCTCAATAAAGAAGCAGTGAAAGAACTCATCCAGGGAGAGTTTAATACGAAGAATGTAGCGAACGAATTGTCTCTGATTCTTCCCGGAGGATTGAAACGCGAAAAAATCATTCAGGATTACGCCGAGTTGAAAAGATTATTGCAATCAGAAAATACCGCTTCCTCAAAAGCAGCAGGTATCATTGTTGAAATAACAGAAAATAAACCCAACCGACAACAGCTAACCGATAACAGCTAACCGATAACTGATAACTGATAACTGATAACCGATTTCACCCCCTGATCAAAGGCAGTATCACCAGCCGAATCAACATCACGATCAGAGCAACAAGAAATAAAAGCAAAGAAAGCCGGTTGATCCCATGCATATACTTCACCCATTCTGTTTTGGGACGGTCAGGATCCGCTTTGCGGATGTAGAGATATTCGGCCAGTTGTCTAAAAAAACCCATTGATGCAAATTTAATAATCTGACAATACAATTTATCTACACCAAATAAACAACCAACATTCAAAAAGGTTGAATGCTATAAAAAACTCCGCTTCTTAACTTACCTTACACTTCTAATTTTTACAATATGCGCCTCACAGGTTTATTTATGCTGAGCCTCTTACTGATTTTCTCCTGCTCAAAGAAAGAAAAACCTCTTTTCCGCAACATCGATTCCAAAGAAAGCGGCCTCACTTTCAACAATGAAATTGTTGAGAATAACATGCTCAACATGATCAATTATCAGTATCTCTACAATGGCGGAGGCGTAGGTATCGGAGATTTCAACAACGACAGCTTACCGGATATCTATTTTACAGCCAGCTTGAAACCATCTAAATTATTTCTCAATCGGGGGAATTTAAAATTTGAAGATGTAACGGAGAAAGCTGGTGTTAGCGGTGAAAAAAAATGGTGCCGGGGCGCAACGATAGTAGACATCAACAACGACGGACTGCAGGACATGTATGTTTGTGCAGCTGCATGGCAAAACCCTGAACTCAAAAAAGATATTCTCTATGTTAATCAGGGAGTGGATGCTGCAACCGGTATTCCCCGCTTTCGTGAAATGGCAAAAGAATACGGACTTGTTGATACTGTCAGCACACATATGGCAGCTTTTTTTGATTACGACAATGATGGCGATCTTGATTTATACCTAGTGGTAAATGACCTCAATAACGTAGAATATCCCAGCACATTCAGAAACATCAAAAATGATGGGACCGGTTTTACCAATGACATTCTCTATCGCTGTGACTGGAATGCGCAATTACAGCACGCTGTTTATACAGACGTGTCTAAAGAAGCCGGTATTACATGGGAGGGAAACGGTCTCGGTATATC
>JBIIPV010000305.1:0-2536 GCA_044342435.1 Lacibacter sp.
CCATTCTCTGGGGTAATAGGTTGCGGAAATACCGGCAGCAATATTTGTAATGGGAATATTTGTGTCTTTAGGTCCGATTGTTCCTTGCCCCCTGTTGCCTCCTAAATCTCCCAAAAAGTTCATGGGTCCTGCATTGAAACCAATCTCAAAACGCGAATTGGAAGTAGCCAATCCAATTTGAGCATACGACTGATTTGATATTGATAAAATCAGGTATAACGTGGTTGTAAATATAAATGCACGAATCTGCATAAAGAGAGCAAATTGGTTTTTCGGTTTCCTGTTTAAGTTGGATATTGTTCAACAATATTATATCAGAAGCGCTATATATCAAAATATTTTCACAAAAAATAAAGTTTTACCCTTACCAGCCCTCTTATTTACCCCGGGTCATTTCAACATGCTCAATTTCATCTTCCAGATAAACCGGACCGGAGGTTTCAAAGCCGAAAGACCTATAAAATTCTTTCAGATAGAGTTGGGCGCCAATTTTAATTTCCTGATTACCAAAAAGTTCGGTGCATTTTTCGATGGCCGTCCTCATTAATTCCTTCCCGGCCCCTTCCCTTCGCACTCGCATAGAAGTGAGTACCCTGCCAATAGATGGCGCTTCATAGGATAATCCCGGGGGCAGCAGGCGGGCATAAGCCACCAGTTCACCTTCTTCGTTATTCCCCATCAAATGCCAGGATTTTAAGTCTTTATTGTCCATATCCTGATATAAGCATTGCTGTTCCAGTACGAACACCTCCGACCTCAGCCGAAGAATACGATATAGATCCTTGTTGGATAGATCATCAAAAAAAATACAAGACCAGTTCAGCTGCATCATTCTCTTATTAGTTGTTAGTTATTTGTTATTGGTTTCAAATACATAAACCAAAACACCTAAACTCAAATCCTTTTTAAAAATTATATTTATTCTTCCATCTTTCTTTTAAAAATTGCTTCATCTCTTCTTCTCTTTTATTGTTCCCTGGTTTATAAAAAACATACCCGCTAATATTTTCAGGTAAATATTCCTGTTCAGAAAAATTTTGTTCATAAAGATGAGAATAGGCATAATCTTTCCCGTATCCATGTTCTTTCATCATTTTGGTTGGCGCATTTCTTAGATGAAGCGGAACAGGCAAATCGCCGGTTTTCCGAACGAAATCCAAAGCATCGTTGATGGCATTGTAAGATGCATTACTTTTCGGTGAAGTCGAAAGATAAATCACACATTGCGACAATATAATTCTGGCTTCCGGATAACCAATTTTATTCACCGCTTCAAAAGCTGCATTGGCTAATAATAACGCATTGGGATTGGCGTTTCCAATATCCTCTGATGCAAGAATCACCAAACGCCGGGCAATAAATGACAAATCTTCGCCCCCTTCTATCATCCGCGCAAGCCAATAAACGCCCGCATTGGGATCACTGCCACGTATCGACTTAATAAACGCTGAAACGATGTCGTAGTGTTGCTCACCGTTCTTGTCATATAATGCCATCTTCTGCTGAACTACAGACATCACCAATTCATCTGTAATCACCATTCCTTTAGCAGAAGAATAACCGGCAACCATCTCCAGTAAATTCAATAATTTTCTTCCATCTCCGCCACTCAACCGCAATAAAGCTTCTGTTTCCTGAACAACGATTTCTTGGCCTTCCAGTATTTCATCGGCCACGATCGCTTTATAAATCAACGCAAGTAAATCTTCTTTCTCCAATGATTTGAGCACAAGCACCTGGCAACGACTCAATAAGGCACTGTTGATTTCAAAAGAAGGATTTTCTGTGGTGGCGCCAATTAAACGAATGACTCCCTTTTCTACTGCACCAAGTAATGCATCCTGTTGTGATTTATTAAACCGATGAATTTCATCAATGAATAAAACAGCTCCATTGGCTTTAACGGCCTGATCGATCGCATCACGAATCTCTTTTACACCACTGCTGATAGCACTTAACTGAAAAAATGAAAGTCCTGCAGATTTAGCAAGTATAATTGCAAGTGTTGTTTTCCCAACACCCGGAGGACCCCAAAGAATAAGGCTTGGCAAAAAGCCTCCGTTTACTGCCTGATGCAACATAGTTCCAGGAGCTGTGATATGCGCCTGACCAATTATATCCTCAAGGGTTTGAGGACGCATTCTTTCTGCAAGAGGAGTAAGCATAAAAGCAAGTTACAGAACTTTCATTCCTTTAAGGAATATGCTGCTGTAAAAAAGCTTGCAACTGTTCAAAAGCATCTTTGTATGTTGCCGCATCCCAGTCGCCATGGCCTCCGTTGGGATAAAAAACAAACTGATGAGGCACATTCAATCCGGCAAGTTTGTCTTTTAATAATACAGATTGCGAAGATGGCACTATCTGGTCAGCTCCGCCATGTATCAATAAAGTTGGCGGACTTTGCTGCAATGCATAATTGATGGGAGATGATGACTGATATAAAGAGAGATTATTGGACGGCGTAAAGCCAATTACAGACTGCAAAAGAAGCGGCACGAGTAAGGAAGGCGGATTATTGTAAAAGGAAACCAGATCT
>JBIIPV010000307.1:0-2525 GCA_044342435.1 Lacibacter sp.
AAAAAAATTGCCCCCTGAGAACAGGAGGCAGATGCTTGCTTAAGGAAAAACTTCGATTTGTAAAATTCGCAAGTCTAATTACATTTGTTTTTATAAACGAATTAAGTAATCATTATCAAATTGTTACTTGGATGTAGGTTCTGTCGCTTTTGCTTTCCATTCATTTAATAATTTAAAAGATGCTTCACTCATCTCCGATTCATATCTCAGACCGTTCTTAATGAATGCCAGCTTGCTGCAAGATTTACCTGAAAAATAGACAACATAGACTTGTTCAGTCCCTTTGTAAAAATAAATCTTCCCAATACTCTCACAGGAAGCTTCAGTATTTTTTTGGGCAGATGTATTTACATCTTCAATAATTGTTTCTAATTCTCTTGGCTTCTTGCCTTTCACCACTTTGAAAAAGCGAGTGTCAGGAGGCTTATTATAGTAAATGATCGTTGCGCTATCGGCATCTTTAATTTCCGGCATTGCATATTGGATGCCTGATTTACAAGCCATTAATCCTGTAATAAAAAAAAATAGCAAATATAAATGTTCAGATAACCTCATATACTCGTTTTGCGTTTATCGATTATCGTTTTACGTCTTTCGTTTTTCGAAAAACGATCAACGAATATCGAATTTCGAATATCAAACAACGAAAAAACCGTCCCGCTGAAACAACGGAACGGTAAATTAATGAAAGATGTTTCTATTAATATACTTTCTTCGCAGGATCAAATTCAGTCCAGTTAGCAGTCCAGTTGGTTGCTCCAAATGCACCGCGGAATGTAGTACTTGAAAAGAATGGATTCATGCCTGTGAAACTAGCTCCGGTCAAAGCAGGTGAACCTGTTTTAGGAAGAAAGTTTGGAGTAGTAGAATAGAAAGGATTTTCCAGAGAAATCGCAGCAGGATCAGTATAAACAATACATCCTTCTGATTCAGCCTTAGTCTGAATTTGTGCAGCTGTTGCGATATTCGCATTGCCTGAACGGAAAGGATTTACGGCTGCATGTATCAGGTTATTTCTGAATTCAGAATTGCCGTTTACAAAATAATCATTGATGGTTGCATCGCTCTCCATTGAGAAACCTGCATCTGGATGACCAGCAATGATGCTGTTACGGAACACAAACTGTGTTGCCCTGCGCCAGCGCTGAGAAAAATTATGATTTGCAGCAGCAGTCGCGCTGTTTGGTCCTAGAATTGTGAAGTTACTTAATTGAGGACGGGTACGTGGAGTTGCTGTTGTACCTGAACCGTCATTGTCACACTCAATTCCATTTCCTGCATCACCCGCATCAACGAAATCTGGCTTGCGGCATGAAACAGCAAATTGAATTTTTCCTGTGTAACCGAAGTCAAAATCAAAATCATCATCAGCAGTAGCAAGAGCTACTAAGTATTTAGCATTTACAGTACCACCAAAGAATTCAAAAGCATCATCGTTTCCAAAAGAAACCTGCACGTATTCAATGATTGTTCCGCTTCCTACACCTCCAAGTGTGAGACCATTGATCTCCGAACCGGGCTCTGCAGCAATACCTGCGTATTCAATACGAACATAACGAAGAATTCCACTTTCATCATTCGGATCATTACCGCCATACTGGCGACCTACTCCACCTTCAATAGTTGGAGCTGGGTCAAGTGGACGATTTGTGGGAGCTTTACCAAGAATGATGATTCCTCCCCAGTCACCCGGCGCACGTTGGTCAACAGGCTTTCCACTGGTAAATACAATTGGATTTGCAGCCGTACCTGATGCAATAATTTTTGCACCACGTTCAATAATCAAAGCACCTTTCTCCGTTACATCACTTTTAATCACAGAACCGGCTTCGAAAGTGATCGTTGCACCATCTGTTACATAAACATATCCCTTCAGGATATAAGTACCTTTTGCATAATAACGACTTGTTGTGATAATACCTGTTATCACATTGGAATTAGGATCAACAGGAGGCGTTACATTTCCGCCTTCTTCAAAATTCACCTTGATACAGGAGGGAGCTGTCAAAATCATTGAGAACAGCATTACACCCAGGAGCATCTTCTTCATACGTGTGTTGTTTATTGTTTTATTTATTAGTGGTCTTGTTTAAATCGTAAGTAAAGCCAAGCGTGATGGTGGTACCGGGTCGATAAGCAAAGAAGAGTTTATCAGTGCCGGCTTTATATACATTGGCATCATCGAGGTTATCATAGAAATAGTAGAACGGATTCAGAAGATCAGATACATTCAAACGAATTTCTCCACGCTTTTTTAATACTTTTCTTGTAAGTTGTAAGTCAACCAGATCACGTGGGCGCTCATATGTATTGGCAATACCCAATGATGCATCACCAACCAGATACAAACGTTGTCCGATGCGGTTATACAAAGCAGAAGCATTCCAGTTGCCATCTATACTTGCATATTGTAAACCTGCATTGATAAGGTAAGGAGATTGACCTTGTAAAGGACGAACCTGTGAAACCGCAGCACCAGCAGAAGATGTTGAAAGAAGTGTAACACTTGAATAACTGATCGTGAC
>JBIIPV010000306.1:0-2525 GCA_044342435.1 Lacibacter sp.
TACAGATATATTGACTTTGCTTGGAGAAGATGCATCAAGGGAAGGGTTGCTCAAAACCCCTGAGAGGGTAGCGAAGGCGATGCAATATCTTGTACAGGGTTATCAGATGGATGCAAAGGCGATCCTCGACAGCGCACGTTTTCATGAGGAAGTGAGTGAGATGATTATTGTGAAAGACATTGAATTGTATAGTATGTGTGAACATCACATGCTTCCCTTCTTTGGCAAAGCCCATATTGCCTATATTCCTAATGGAGTAATAACAGGTCTAAGTAAAATGGCGCGTGTGGTAGATGTTTATGCAAGGAGATTACAAGTTCAGGAAAGATTGACTACACAAATTCTAGAGGCGATTAAAGAATCGCTGAATCCGCATGGTGTGGCAGTTGTAATTGAGGCGCAACATCTCTGTATGATGATGCGTGGTGTACAAAAACAAAATTCACTCACAACAACTTCAGCATTTTATGGTGAATTTGAAAAACATACTACAAGAACTGAATTTTTAAAACTGATTTCAAAAAGTTTGGGTTAATGATCTGATTTTCTTTTTTTGTCCGGCTGTTAATTACATGCCGGACTTTTTTATTTTTGCCGCTCAATACTTTTATATGTCTCACGCATTTGTATTTCCCGGACAGGGATCGCAGTTTTCTGGAATGGGTCGCAATTTATACGACAACAATCTTCAGGCAAAAGATCTTTTTGAACGGGCCAATGATTTACTTGGGTTCAGAATTTCAGATGTGATGTTTTCAGGTTCTGATGAAGAGTTGAAGCAAACAAATGTGACACAACCCGCCATCTTTCTACATTCTGTTGCCGCTTTCAAATATTTAACCAGTGATGTTCCTGCGATGGTGGCGGGACATTCTCTTGGAGAATTCAGTGCGCTTGTTGCGAATGGCGTGTTGAATTTTGAAGATGCTTTACTGCTGGTGAAAGTGAGGGCAGAAGCGATGCAAAAAGCCTGCACAATTCAACCTTCCACCATGGCAGCGGTGCTTGCACTTGCAGATGATAAAGTGGAAGAAATATGCCGTGAAATTTCTGAAACATCCGGAGAAGTAGTTGTTCCTGCCAATTATAATTGTCCGGGCCAGCTTGTGATCAGCGGATCCGTTAAAGGAATTGAAATTGCCTGTGAAACAATGAAGGCTGCGGGAGCAAAACGTGCATTGGTTTTACCTGTTGGCGGCGCATTTCATAGTCCGCTGATGGAACCGGCAAGAGAAGAACTCAAGGCTAAAATTGAAGCGACAGTATTCAATGATGCAAGATGCCCTGTTTATCAGAATGTAGTTGCAAAAGCAGTGATTGATAAAGATGAAATAAAAGCAAATCTGATTGCACAATTAACAGGAGCTGTGAGGTGGACACAAACTATTCAGCAGATGGTACAGGATGGTGCAGTGCGTTTTACAGAAGCAGGACCGGGGAAGGTGCTACAGGGTTTGATTCAGAAAATTCACAAGGAAGCGGTGGTTGATGGGGTGAGTTGATGAAGGTTGTTATTATAGTTACGAGTTACGGGTTACGAGTTACGGGTTATGAATCCTTTTAAATAAACTTCTAAACAGCTAAACGAATCAACTTCTCACGGACTTTCGGACTAACGGTCTTTTTGACTCTTCTTTAACTATACCGGAATTACCGCATTGACCCATTCTGGGTCAAATTTCGCGTTGAATTTTTTATAAAAATTGATGGCAGGTTCGTTCCAGTCGAGAACTTGCAGAACAATATCTTTCAGTTTTTTATTACGAGCTTCTTCTATTAATCTTTCAATCAGCATTTTCCCAATTCCTTTTCCTCTCTCCGATTGTGTAACAAGAATATCTTCCAGGTATATTCTTTGTCCCTTCCACGTAGAATAGCGTATATAATAAAGAGCAAATCCAACGATTGTTTCTTTATCAGTTGCATCATCTTTTTGACAAGCAGCAAAGCCCCACCAAACGGGGTTCTCTCCAAAACCACTTTCTTCAAAATGAGAAAGAGAAACAGTTACTTCCTGAGGGGCTTTTTCATATTCGGCGAGCTCGCGGATAAGTTCAAGTAAACGCGGACAATCTTCTTTTTTACAATCACGAATGTAAATACTCATTGATTCTTATTTAAGCTTGCATTTGTTCAAAAGCCTGTTCAAAATCATGGATCAGGTCGTTGATATTTTCGATGCCAACAGAGATACGTAAAAGATTATCCGGTGTTGCAGAGAGCGGGCCTTCTACTGATTTCCTGTGTTCGATCAGGCTTTCGACACCGCCCAGACTTGTTGCATGTTTAAACAATTGAAGTTTGCCGGCAAGACGAAGTGCAGTCTCCTGATTTCCTCTCACAAGTACAGACAACATCCCACTAAAACCATTATGCATTTGTTTCATGGCGATGAGATGTTGAGGATGGGACGCCAGTCCGGGGTAATAGACCTTTTCGATTTCATTTCTCCCTTCAAGCCATGATGCAAGTAAATGTCCATTCTTACAGTGTATTTCCATTCTTGCACTGAAAGTGGTGAGACT
>JBIIPV010000308.1:0-2516 GCA_044342435.1 Lacibacter sp.
GTTTGCCCTTCCTGCTTTTTCTAGTATATGACTGGTGGAAGGGCAAACAAACCCCAAAAAAAAGCGATGATATCCTGGATAAAAAAAACAACTGGTTTTATCGTTCAACGGTTGGTGCAATTGGCACTTTCTGGTCAACGGTTTTACTCGTTGAATTAATGGATATGGCGTTTTCGGTGGATAACGTATTTGCAGCTGTAGCGTTTACTGATAATATTATTCTTGTTTGTATTGGGGTGTTCATTGGAATTCTTTCCATGCGATTTATTGCACAATGGTTTGTTTCACTGATGAATAAGTACCGGTTTTTGGAAACAAGTGCTTTTATAGTCATTGGCATTCTTGGTTTCAAACTTCTTATATCACTTTATGAACATCTTTATCCAGAATCTGCAGTCAGTATTTTCCTGAAAGATCATGCCGAGTCCGTAGATATGTGGACTTCTCTAACCACAGTCAGCATCTTTTTATTGCCTATTCTTACTTCTGTACTTTTCGGGTATCCTAATAAACGTCCAAAAAAATAAAAACCGCCCAACTTAACGAAGGGCGGCTTTCTGTTTGTCTCAATTTTTCTTACTGCTGTGTGAACTGAACATTCAGGATCAGTCGTACATCATCACTCACAACAACTCCACCGGCTTCTGTAATCGCATCCCACATCAATCCATATTCTTTCCTTTTTATAACACCTTCTGCTTCAAATCCCACTTTATTTTGCCCCCAGGGATCAGTCATTTTTCCGCTGTATGTAACATTCAGAGAAATCTGTTTGGTATGATTGCGTATTGTTAAATCACCTGTCAGTGTATAATTTTCTCCCACTTTTGTTAGGTGTCCATTATGAAATAAAATTTTTGGAAATTCGGTTGCATTAAAGAAATCATCACCTTTAAGATGTTCATTTCTTTGTTCGTTGCGCGTGTCAATGCTGTTTACGTCTGCAGAAAAACTGATTTTAGCGTCACTGAAATCTTCGAGTGCGCTTTCCATTTCGCCCTCGAAAGAGGTGAACTGTCCGGTTACTGTTGTAATCATCAGGTGTTTTACCTTGAAGAGAATGTCGCTGTGTGCGGGGTCAATTTTAAATGTAGCCATTTGTTTGTGTTTATTTGGTGAAAAATTTATTTAAATGTGAACAGTTATCTTTTCATTGGTTATATGTTGTTCTCTTAATTTATTTTAGTTTTTATCGTGTATTCTCTATTGGCATTTCAATTCATCAGTGGAATATCCATAACCAAAACCCTTGATTGGGCGGATGCGGTGATTTTGATGGTTTCTTCCTCTGAAACAGCCATGCCGTCTCGTTTATTCAGCGTTTCACCATCTACCATAATTTCCCCGTCTATTAAAAACACATATACACCGTTATGATGATCAATCTTATGATAATTTAATTGATGGCCTTGTTCTAAATTTCCAAGAGAAAACAGGACATTCTGGTAAATCCAGGTTCGAGCAGGATTTTCGAAGGAGCCAATAACAGGGTAGAGATTGTTTTTCAACAGCGATTCATCGAGTTTCACCTGATCATATCTTGGTTCTATGTTTTTTCTGTCAGGGAAAACCCAGATCTGTAAAAAAGAAACTTCTTCGTTGTTACTTCCATTCATTTCACTGTGAACGATACCTGTTCCCGCGCTCATCACCTGAATTTCTCCGGCTTGTATAATTCCTTCGTTTCCCATGCTGTCTTTATGTGCAAGACTACCTCTGAGCGGGATGGAGATGATTTCCATGTTGTCGTGTGGATGTGCGCCAAAGCCCCTGCCCGGAGCAACTTTGTCGTCGTTCAAAACCCTCAAAGCCCCAAAATGAATTCGGGCAGGATCATAATAGCCGGCAAAGCTGAATGTGTGAAAACTTTTCAACCAGCCATGATCAGCTCCTCCTCTTGTTTCTGCTCTGTGTATGATTTTATGCATAG
The DNA here is from genome assembly GCA_044342435.1 of Lacibacter sp. Classification (GTDB taxonomy): domain Bacteria; phylum Bacteroidota; class Bacteroidia; order Chitinophagales; family Chitinophagaceae; genus Lacibacter. Next base: position 1,931 of record JBIIPV010000308.1, read on the forward strand.
CCGATGATTTACATGTATATACATCTATTTGTTCAAAAAAATTTATTCTTTTTGTCTGATCTTTTCCAGCAAAGTATTCAGGCTTGCGGCCTCTTTCTCCGTAACAACCAATAAGTTTTCCATCAATGATTCAATCCCTGCCGTGCTTTTTTCAAGTAAACGCATTCCGGCAGAAGTGAGTTGAACAACAGTATGTCGCTTGTCTTTGCTGTCGGTTTGTCGTTTTACAAGTTTTTTTTCAACCAGTCTGTCAATGATTCTTGGAACGTTTGAATTTCTTTCGATCATCCTGCCGGCTATATCTTTCACACACATCATTTCTGGCGCTTTGCCTTTCAGGATCCGCATCACATTGTATTGTTCGTGGGTGAGTCCGAATGATTTTAGCTCCCTGCTCATCGTTGTTTTCAGCCACCACGAAGTATACAGGATGTTAAGAGAAGCCTTGTGTGTTTCGTCGCGAAAACGGCTTGTTTGGAGTGCTTCTTCGAGTTTCACAACACAAATATATGTATGTACATGTATTTTTTAAAAAAATACTTTATTTGCCTCTTTAAGGAGTGAAAAAAAACTTAAGCTATAGTCC
>JBIIPV010000309.1:0-2515 GCA_044342435.1 Lacibacter sp.
TTGTATCAGAGGAAAACATCAATGTTCTCAAACAATCGAAAAATCCGTTAAACCGTTATCTGGTTTATGTGCTGATCTGCGCCCCCTTTACCCTCGTTCTTCTACTTCACATGCTCCACGGCTGGATACATATTCCCTTGATCATGAACCCCTGGATACAGCTTGCACTCTGCTTGCCAGTTTACCTAACCGGATTAAGTTATTTTGGAAGAAGTGCCTATCACAGCATCCGCAATGGATTGCCCAATATGAATGTCCTGATTGTCATTGGTGCAACTGCCGCATTCGCGTACAGCCTGTACGGCACACTCACCGGACAAGGGATCGATTTTCTTTATTATGAAACAGCGGCTACCATCATCACGCTTGTATTTTTTGGCAACTACATGGAAGAGGCTTCCATTCAGCACACACAGCGTGCGCTAAAAAAACTCGCCAAATCGCAGAGAGTGATGGCTTCTATGATTGCTTTCGATGACAAGCAACAAGAGCAGATATTTCAGGTTGAAAACACCGCTCTCCGTGTTGGAGATCTTATATTGATAAAAAGCGGAGAACAAGTGCCTTCAGACTGTAAAATTCTCTGGGGTGATGCTACAGTTGATGAAAGCATTATTACCGGAGAAAGTTTACCGCTGACAAAAAAAGGGAAAGACCTGCTGATAGGCGGCAGTTTAATTACCGACGGGACAGTAAAAGCACAGGTCACGGCACAGGCATCCGACTCTACATTGGCTAACATTGTTAACCTGGTGAAACAGGCACAGGGTGAAAAACCACCTATGCAAGTAATGGCCGATAAAATCAGTGCTGTTTTTGTTCCAGTGGTAATCGGCATTGCAATACTCACACTTGTAGGAAACTGGATTTATCTTGGCAGCTTTACACCTGCTCTCATGAGAAGTATTGCGGTACTCGTTATTGCATGCCCTTGTGCAATGGGCCTGGCCACACCGGCTGCCATTGCTGTTGGACTGGGAAGAGCAGCCAGATCAGGCATCTTGTTCCGAAACGCGAAAAGCCTGGAAGTGTTTAAGGATATCAGGCAGGTTGTTTTTGACAAAACAGGCACACTGACTACCGGAAAATTTCGCATTGCATCTTTTGAAGTGATGGAGCCTCTGATCAACGAAGAAGAATTTAAACGCCTTTGCTATCAACTAGAGAAATACTCCAATCATCCAATTGCTGTTTGTGTTGCCGAGTCATGGCGCGTAAAAAATGATATAGCCTGGACACAAATAGAAGAAACAAAAGGCCTTGGCATGAAAGCCAAAGACAAAGAAGGGAATGAATATATAGCAGGCTCATTTAAAGCAGCCGCTGCTTTGACCAATGATGATACACACAATATTTACATTCTAAAAAACGAGAAACTGATTGGATGGATTGATGTGCAGGATGAAATCAGACAGGAAGCTCCTGCAGTGATTTCTTACCTAAAATCCAGAAAAATAAAAACTATTCTTCTGAGCGGCGATCGAAAAAAGAAATCTGAACAGGTAGCAAACGAACTTGGTATGGATGAAGTCATTGCAGAACAAACACCAGAACAAAAACTGGAAACGATCGCGCGTCTCAGTCAAACCGCTCCAACAGCCATGATTGGAGACGGCATCAATGATGCACCTGCACTGGCAAAAGCCACCATCGGCATTTCACTCAGCGAAGCTTCACAAGTAGCCATGCAAACTGCAGATGTTGTACTCATGAACCACGGATTAAAAAATTTACCACTCACACTGGGACTTGGCAAACACACATTTCTCACTATCAAACAAAATCTTTTCTGGGCGTTTTTTTATAATATCATCGCCATTCCTGTCGCAGCTTTCGGAGCACTTAATCCGACCGTAGGTGCACTTGTGATGGGACTAAGCGACGTGGTACTTGCTGTCAACTCCGTCAGACTTTTTGTTAAGAAAGTGGCTTAAATCGTATCAAGCCATGAATAACACAACATCTATACTGAAACAATACTGGGGCTACTCCTCCTTCCGCCCTATGCAACAGGAAATTATTGAATCCGTACTTGGAGGAAACGATACCCTCGCATTACTTCCTACAGGAGGAGGAAAAAGCATCTGCTTTCAGGTGCCGGCAATGGCAAAAGAAGGACTTTGTCTGGTTGTTTCTCCTCTGATTGCCCTGATGAAAGACCAGGTAGAAACATTGAGAAAAAAAAACATCACTGCATTTGCACTAACGTCTACCAATACCCGAAAAGAAACAGAACACATTCTGCAAGTTGCAGGAAATAGCAACTGTAAGTTTTTGTATGTGTCTCCTGAAAGATTGGAAACCGATCTGTTTCTCGAGTATTTACCCGGACTGGGTATTTCATTGATTGCAGTAGATGAAGCACATTGCATTTCACAATGGGGATATGATTTCCGGCCTTCCTATCTGAAAATAGCTGCTGTCAGAGAATTGATACCGGATATTCCATTGCTGGCAGTAACAGCCTCTGCCACACCCGAAGTTCAAAAAGATATCCAGGATAAACTTCATTTCA
>JBIIPV010000310.1:0-2510 GCA_044342435.1 Lacibacter sp.
GGATAAATTTCAAATGAAATTTAAAACCAACCAGGTTGAAATACTGGATCGTGTGTATCGGCAGCCTTTGCCTAACAGGTATATGGCATCTTATGCTATGTTTTTATCTGAAAACCGTGGGCACTACATGGTGGAAAATATACTGGAAGATTCATTCAATGAATTTTTCTTCAACCATCTGTATAAATACAAGGAAAGCTGGAAATATCCAATTCATTTTGTAGGAGGCGTTGCATATGCATTTCGCGATGTGCTGAAAAGTAGCTGTAAAAATTATGGCTTGCAGTGCGGAAAAGTCATGCGTCATCCAATTGAGGGATTAATAGAATATCATTGTTCATAACTATGCAAGTCAAATTATTATTTGTTCGGATTTTTATTTTCATTTCCGCACCGTCATTTCTTCTTTATTCCTGTAATTCAGATTGCGCGTCAGAAGTATGTCCTCCTCCAATATCATCAGCTTTTTACATTCGTTTACAGAATAGTGCCGGCTCTGATTTATTGGCTGGTCCTGATAAGCGATACGACACTTCGGAAGTGCGCATATATGCTCGCAGGCAAAATCAGATCAAGACAGACACAATAACGCGAGATTTTATTGTTTTAAAAAACAGAGCCGGTACTGCTGATAGTCTGGTTAGCACCGGGTTTCCCATTTCGAAATCCTATAATGTTTATTATTTATCTATTAAAAATGTGATTACGGATTCTCTTTACTTTGGATTAAAGCCTTCCCCTTCAGAATGCTGCGACTTGAGTAATTACTTTCTTGATCGCGTCAATAATTTGGATGTAAATAACCTAAGTTTACCCATGAGTTATGTGATTGTAAAATAACCACACGAGACTTGTCCAATTTTAACTGCTTTTTTTACTTGTAAATTCCTTGTTTTTTGTAATAGGCAACCAGCCAATATGTGACTTCTCCATAGCTTTCTATTCCTTTTTGCTGGTTGTTTTGTTTCAGATAGAAATCATAGAAAAGATTGATTCCGTCATGAAGAATACTGCGATGCTTATTCATATAATTGATGTATTGCCGAATATCATTTTTAGCCAAAGGGTGTAAATCACGGGCTATTGATTTGGCTAAAACCGAATCGGTAATTCTTAACTGGCTTGATGCATATAAATACATCTCTAAATATGCAGAATATCTTGCGGTTTTATTTTCTGAGTGTGAAGCTGCAAGAAAACCCACGAAATTGGCTTCGCTTTCACTAGCAAACCCTACCTGGTGTGCAATCTCATGGCATGATACGAAGGGTATCAGAAATGCGGGGATGTTCGTGTTAATCTGGCTTTCTCCGGTAAAAGGGTTGTAATACCCGTGGTATCCCATATAATTGCCTAGTTTCCCGAATAAAGATTTTTTGAAGGATGTTTTTTTTATTGAGAGGAAAGGGAATTTTCTTTCAATGGCTTGATAGGAATTGTATGCATTCTTTTCAATTTCTGTAATATTTTGGCTTTCAGGAATAGAATCTGTTTTCAGGGCTGCATTGGCATTCACGCTGTCTTTAAGCATGTTAGCCAGGAAGAAAAGATCATTTGGTGATATTTGCTGTTGTTGCAGATGAAAAGTTGTTTTTACACCCTGGCGGGAATAATTCAGTCCCCATAAAATATTGAAAAGGCAGTAGGTCGATACAATGATCTGAGCTGATTTAATGAACGTTTTAGACAGGATTTTTTTTCGGTTATCACTATTTTTCAGGGAAATGAAAAATCTGATGGTGTTTCTGATCAGAAAAATGATCGCCATTGCATATAAAATATCTCCGATGCTGAAAGGGAAGAGGCCAAATGCAGAACGTAGACAAATGGAAATGATCGGGTAAAGCCCATTTGAATAATGGGTTTCTATCCAGGATGGATATGCCGACAGGAAAATAAGCAAAGCGGCAATCAATACTGGGATTAAAAAGAAAATCCATTGTTTCGGGGATTTTGGCTCCATCCCGGCAAAAATCCATTAAAAAATACAACTATTCGCATATCGAGGAGCTTTTGGCAAACTACTTTGTTTGTGTTTTTGGAGACAACCTGATTTTCTTTTACCTTTGCACACTCTTTAAAATTTGGGTTATGGCAGGCCGCCGTGATTTTTCGATACCGTTTGTGGGTTTAAAACCCGGTATGCATGCCTTTGAGTATTCGCTCGATGACCGTTTTTTTGAGGAGTTTGGCGAGCAGGACTTTTCAAACTGCAATGCCAACGTAAAGCTGGGGCTTGAAAAGAATGTGGGTTTTTTGCAGCTTAAATTTGAAATAGGAGGAACGGCAGATGTGGTTTGTGACAGGTGTGGAAATACATTGCCGATGGAGTTGTGGGATGACTTTGAGCTGGTTGTAAAAATGACGGATGATCCAGAAAAGATGAATGAGGAGGAGGGGGATCCTGATGTGTTTTACATTTCAAGGACAGAAAGCCATCTGGAAGTTAAAAACTGGCTTTACGAATTTGTTCTTCTGAGTATTCCTTTACAGAAGAGATGTAAAGAGGA
>JBIIPV010000311.1:0-2509 GCA_044342435.1 Lacibacter sp.
TAAGCTTTTTTCCGGAACAGGTTCAAGGTACCTGGCGGAAAAAATAGCAGGTAAATTCGGTATCCCACTTGGTAAAAATATCACACAACAGTTCAGCGACGGAGAATTTCAGCCCGTTTTTCAGGAAAGTATCCGGGGTGATATGGTCTTTCTGATCCAGAGTACTTTTTCGCCAACCGACAACTTGATGGAGTTACTGCTCATGATCGATGCGGCTAAGCGTGCATCTGCTTATAAAGTTGTTGCTGTAATTCCATACTACGGGTTTGCTCGTCAGGACCGGAAAGACAAACCGCGTGTAGCCATCGGCTCAAAACTTGTTGCAAATATGCTGGTGGCAGCCGGCGCCGACCGGATCATCACGATGGATTTGCATGCACCACAGATACAGGGATACTTTGACATTCCCGTGGATCATCTGGAGTCTTCATCCATCTTCATCCCTTATATAAACAATCTAAAGTTGGAAAACCTTACCTTTGCGGCCCCCGATGTGGGAAGTGCCAATCGGATTCGTGAGATTTCCACCTATTTTGAAGTAGATATGGTGATTTGCGATAAGCACAGAAAACGCGCGAATGAGATAGCAAGCATGGTGGTGATCGGGGATGTGAAAGATAGAGATATTGTTTTGATCGATGATATCTGCGATACAGGAGGAACACTTGCTAAATCGGCAGCTCTTCTGAAAGAAAAAGGAGCTAGAAGTGTTAGAGCAATGATTACGCATCCTGTATTGAGCGGCAAGGCCTATGAAAACATTGAAAACAGCGTGTTGGAAGAACTTGTAGTTTGTGACACCATCCCGCTCAAACAAGAGAGCAAAAAAATCAAAGTATTGAGTGTGGCAGAACTCTTTGCGGTGGCCATACGAAACGCTTACGAAAATAAAAGTATTACAAGCCTGTTCATGCATTCGCAGAGCAGGTTGAAATAAGGATTTTATAACAAACCAAAAACAAAACAATGAAAACAGTTACAATTGAGGGTCAACTGAGGACCGAAAACGGGAAAAAAGCCGCCCGTCAACTTCGCTCTCAGGGTATGGTGCCTGGTGTAATTTACGGTGGCTCCGAAGAGATCAGTTTCTATGCTCCTGTAAAATCATTCAAGCATCTTGTTTACACACCAGATTTCCAGTATGCGGAGGTGAGTGTGAATGGCAAATCATATAAATGCATTTTGAAAGATCTGCAGTTCGACAAAGTGACCGATCAGTTGGCTCATGTTGATTTGCTTGAGCTGATTGAAGATAAAAAAGTGATTGCGACAATTCCTCTTCGTTTTACAGGTACAGCAGTAGGTGTGAAAGACGGTGGTAAGTTGATATTGAAAATCAAATCACTAAAGATCAAAACTTTACCTCGTTATCTCAAAGAAGCGATTGAAGTGGATCTTACGCCACTTCAGTTGAACGGCAACATCCGCGTTGAAGATGTGAAGGCAGAGAATTATGAAATCATAAACTCTCCTCGTATTCCTATTGCATCTGTGGTTATGACTCGTCAGCTCAAACAAGAAGAAGCGAAAGACGGGAAGAAATAACATTCAACTTTTCAAGATATCATTCAATCCTTCTGCACTTGCAGGAGGATTTTTTTTGTGGTCTGAAAGGCGAGGACTGATATTCGAATATGTTGTTACGAAACACGCTTATCTTTACTCTCTTTTTTGAATATAGCTTTGAAACCGATAACTGATAACCGCCAACAGATAACCGTTTAAGCATGAAATACCTTATCGTCGGACTTGGAAATATCGGTGCTGAATATGCGCATACCCGTCACAATATTGGATTCGATGTGGTGGATAAGCTTGTAGCAAAGCATGGTGGGGTATTTAGATCTGACCGATATGCCGATGTTTCAGAAATCAAAGTGAAGGGAAGGAACTTGTTTTGCATCAAACCCAATACATATATGAACTTAAGTGGGAATGCTGTGAGATACTGGCTTGAAAAAGAGAAGATTCCCATCGAAAATATGCTTGTGATTGTGGATGAGCTTGCCTTGCCCTTATCCAGACTGCGAATGAGATCATCCGGCAGCAGTGGGGGGCATAATGGATTAAAGCATATTGAAGAAGTATTAAAGACCGGTCAATATGCCCGGCTGCGATTTGGGATAGGAAATGATTATCCTAAAGGGAAGCAGGTTGACTTTGTTCTTGGAAGATGGACCTCAGATGAATCGCAGCTGGTCTTGAAAAAAACCAACCGAGCAGTGGAGGCTATTGAAGAGTTTGTGTTTCTGGGTGCGGCACGTGCCATGAACCTTGTAAACGTAACGGAAATATCACTTTGAATATTAGTTTTCTGATCATTATCTTCGCATAAACCCACTTTTTGGGTAGGCTTTAAATCCAATGTTGAGGAAAGACCGGCCAATACTAATTGAGAATCTAATTTAAACCAAATGAAAATCTTTTGTGTAGGACGGAATTATGTAGAACATGCTCATGAACTGGGCAATGATGTGCCTGATGAGCCTATTATCTTTTTAAAGCCGAA
>JBIIPV010000312.1:0-2500 GCA_044342435.1 Lacibacter sp.
ACTTCGTGAAAAAGGAATCACAGATGAGCAGGTGCTAACAGCTATCGGCAATATTCCAAGGCATTTTTTTCTGGATAAAGGATTGGATCTGATAGCTTATGAAGACAGAGCATTTCCTATCGGTGAGGAACAAACGATTTCTCAGCCATACACCGTGGCGTATCAATCACAATTATTGAAGGTAGAGCCCGGTGACAAAATTCTGGAAGTGGGCACAGGAAGTGCTTATCAGGCTGTGGTACTGGCAGAAATGGGCGCAAAAGTGTACAGTATAGAGCGACAGAAAAAATTATTTGATCTCAACCAGCAATTTAAATACCTGAGGGAGTTTTCGCATCTTTATATGTTTTACGGAGATGGGTATGAAGGTTTGCCCGACTATGCGCCTTATGATAAAATCATCATCACAGCAGGAGCCCTCTTCATCCCTCCTAAATTGATTGATCAACTAAAGCCCGGAGGCGTGATGGTTGTTCCTCTAGATGAGAATGAAATGCAGCGTATGAAACGCATCACAAAAACGGAAGAAGGTTCTCTGAAAGTAGAATCTTTCGAAGAATTTTCCTTTGTTCCAATGCTTGGTTCCACCAATGAATAAGTAGGAATGATTTACTGTGTCTGTAAATCATCTCCCATTTCCATTCTGTTATTCTTGCGTTTGAAGATGGAAGCATCAAATTTTCCGAAACGGTAGCTGAAATTCAGTCTTACAAACTGAGGATCTCTTCTGCGCCAACTGTTTTGCTCAAACCCTTCTCCAACTGAAAACACAATGTTCTGACGTGTTCTGAGAAAATCGCTCCAGTTGAGAGAAAGTGTTGCTGTATTTTTTTTGATCTTGAATTCTTTTCTGATACCCAGATCTAAATAGTAATTAGCATCTATATAGCCCTGCGTAGTAGATATCTGGCCTCCGCCCATCCATCCGCCACCGCCACCCATCATGCCGCCGCCACGACCGCCTCCTCCTCCGGAAGAAACAGGTAAGATGGATCTGGAGTTGTAATCTCCACTCAACTGAATCGTCCAACCCGATTTACCCAGTCTGAATGTATTATTGATTTTTACAGTGTAGCTGGTTCGCTCATTTTCCAGAGTTGGCAATTCTTCCGTTCCATTAATTTTCGAATAGTAAAAATTAGCATTGTAATTGATTTCCCACCATTTGGTGAGCGTATTGCGAAAAACCAATTCAAGGCCTGCTGCATAACTCGTTGTTGCATTGACCCAGGTTGTGACAAATCCGGTTGAATCTGTATTGCCTAATTTCCTTGGTTCCTGATAGCGGGCAATCAGGTTATTCGTTCTTTTGCCGAACAAGCTAGCCAGAAATATATTGTTTTTCTTACCGTATGTTTTCTGATAGCTCAATTCAACGGAGTGAGTGAACTCGGGCTTCAGCGCCGGATTACCTGTTTGGTAGTTAAGCACATCGGTAAAATCTGTATTCGGTAAAAGTTGATAGAAGTTTGGTCGTTTCACTCTGCGTGAGTAATTCAGTTGAATATCTTGTTTTTCCTTCAGCGTTTTGGATATGAATGCACTCGGGAACAACGCGAGTGGAAAACTGTTTTTAAAGGGCTCTTCTTTACCTACTTGTTTGCCTTCATAAGACGAGCTTTCAACCCGAAGTCCAACTTGATAATTTAGATTTAATTTCTTTAATCTCTGAGAATAAGATGTATATGCCGCATGAACGTAATCAATGTAAGAGAACTCATTGCTGATGCCGGGCAAAGCAATATTATTGAGGGAGTTTCTCTGGAAACTCTCAAACCACCTGATTTGGGTGCGAATGCCGGCTTCGAGCTTCATGTCATCATTGATCGGATTCACAAAATCTGTTTGTCCTACAAACAAGCTGCTGCCGCCTCCTGCATCTACCCCTTGTAAAAAGTTTTTACTGATCGGAGAGCCTCCGTCAAAAAATCTGTTGGTATTAATTTCAATGGTCTGGTCATTCTCGCTTCTTGATTTATTAAAGTTGATGTCAGCAGTCCACTCCTTTCCTGCTTTTGGAAACAGTCTTTTATAACTGATCTGCGCACCGGTATTCCTAAAAATATTGTCTGCATTTGTATAGCGGTTTTCTGTGGAGTCAAGGATATTGGTATTCAGATAATTGAATTTGATTCGGTTTGTATCCAGTAAAAGGAAATTCCCGCCTGCAAAATTTCCTGCGATTGTAATCGTGTTGCGGTTGTTGATGAAAAAATCAAACCCTGTTCGGCCAAATAAAAAAGCACCGTTGTTGGTGTTGTCGTTATCCAGATTCAGATTTGAGAGATTACCTAATGGAGTTAAGTTTTTGCGTTCTGTTTCTCCCCAGGCTATTGATTTACGCTGATTATATCCCGCGTTTACAAAAAAGTTTACGCCACCCTGACGAATATTAAAATCTCCTCCGGTATTCCATCTTGCACGCATATCAATGCCCGCCCTCACAGATCCGTTATATCCGACTCTTTTATTTTTCTTTAGCACGATGTTGATGATAGAT
>JBIIPV010000019.1:0-9515 GCA_044342435.1 Lacibacter sp.
AGAGTACGTTTGCAACAAAATCATTACTCTTTTAATTGGGGTTTTCCGAATTATGTTGCTTCTTTTCTACCTATTCTCGCAAATGCACAACTGGAAGAAATAGAGCGAAAGCGCATTCTCGTACACCCGCATATCAGTCGCGACTATGCAAAAGCAAATTATGACCCATACTACTCTGTGTACAAGCCGCCTGTGAGCAAACTCAACGACATCTTGTATTTTAATACCATGCAGCAAGGATTGGGAGAGCTGCTTCATTATGCCGATCGAAACAGCATGGCATTTGGCAGAGAAGTAAGGCTTCCTTTCCTGAATCACGAACTGGTAGAATTTATTTTCACCCTGCCATCTGAATTAAAAATTCACAACGGATTTACGAAGTGGTTGTTGCGTGTTGCAATGACGGATCGTTTACCGGAGTCTGTTGTATGGCGTACAGATAAAGTGGGCTATGAGCCACCTCAAAAAACCTGGATGGAACACCCGGCATTAAGGGAACGCATAGAAGATGCCAGACACAAGTTGATTCAACAAGGCATTCTTGATAAACACACGCTTGATCGTCCGATTAAAGCCAAATCAGCTTATGAAGCAGAAAATTACGACTGGCGATATTTAGCAGTAGCAGCCTTGAGCTGATTGTTGCATCTTTGCGGTTAGCGGTTAACAGTTGGCGGTTGGCAGATTTTTGATTTTGTAATTAACTCGCCCGTAACTCGTAACTCATAACCCGTAACTTAAAATTTTTTATATGAAATGCCCATAACGATTGGTCGATACCAACGACGGATGAGAATAGAAGGGCATAACATATGACAATTAAAAAACAACAACTATTCACATATGAAACCCGCAACAAAATTCATCCATGCCGGCTCGCATCCCGATCCTTCTACCGGTGCAATCATGACGCCCATCTATCAAACAAGTACATACGTGCAGGAATCTCCGGGTGTAAACAAAGGATTTGAATATGCACGCAGCCAGAATCCTACCCGTCAGGCTTTGGAAGAAGCGATGGCCGTGATTGAAAACGGAAAGTACGGATTGGTATTCGGCAGTGGAGTTGCTGCAACAGATGCAGTATTAAAATTATTAAAACCCGGCGATGAAGTGATTTGTTCCAATGATCTTTATGGGGGTAGTTATCGCTTGTTTACGAAAGTGTTTGAGAAGTTCGGCATTCGTTTTCATTTTATAGATACAACTGATCCAGCAAAAGTAGAAGCGGCAGTAAATCCTCAAACAAAACTCCTTTGGGTGGAAACACCTACCAACCCGCTGATGAACATCAGTGATATTTCTGCCATGTCGGTGATAGCGAAGAAAGCTGGTGCCTTGTTATGTGTTGACAACACATTCGCATCACCGGCTTTACAAAACCCGCTTGACCTCGGTGCTGATATTGTGATGCATAGTGCCACGAAATACCTGGGTGGTCATAGTGATGTGATACAAGGTTCGTTGGTAGTGAATGATCCTGCTTTGCGTGAACAACTTTATTTCATACAAAAAAGTTGCGGTGCTGTTCCGGGCCCGATGGATTGCTTTCTTGTATTGCGCGGCATTAAAACACTGGGTGTGCGCATGAAAGCCCATTGTGAAAACGGAGAGAAGATTGCACACTTTCTTCGTCAACACCCACAGGTTGCAAAAGTGTACTGGCCCGGATTTGATGATCATTCCGGATACGAGATTGCAAAAAAACAAATGAAAGGTTTTGGGGGGATGATCAGTTTTGAGTTGAAAGACGAATCTCCGGAAAAACTGAAGAAGGTATTGTCAGCTACAAAAGTGTTTGCTTTAGCGGAAAGTTTGGGCGGAGTAGAGAGTCTGATTAATCATCCTGCTACGATGACCCATGCTTCTATCCCAAGAGAAGAAAGAATTAAAAACGGACTGAAAGACAGTTTGATCCGGCTGAGTGTGGGCATTGAAGACGCAGAAGACCTGATTGAAGATTTGAAGCAAGCAATTGAAATAGCCTAACGAAAATTTGATACCAACAGGAATGATCATTCAGGCTATACTATATGGCAATTAAAAATCATTAATTATGATCATATGAACAATGAATAAAAAATATCTGATAACAGAACTGAATAAGAAGGTTGATTTTTTTAATCAACCTTCTTTTATTGAAAAGGATCCGATCAGCATCCCGCATCTATTTCAAAAAAAACAGGACATTGAAATCGCAGGATTGTTTGCCGCTATTTTCTCCTGGGGAAATCGCACAACCATCATCAACAAGAGCCGCGAATTGATGGAGCGGATGAAGATGCAACCCTATCGGTTTTGCATGGAATCAAAAACAGCTGATTTAAAAAGATTATCCGGATTTAAACATCGGACTTTCAATGAAAGCGATTTGTTTTTCTTTGTCGATTTTTTACAGCGGCACTACAGCAAACACAAAAGCCTGGAAACTGCTTTCTTCCCTCGCAAAGGGATGGGGATAGAAGAAGGATTAAATCATTTCAGACAATATTTTTTTGAAGCAGATCATGAGAAAAGAACAGAAAAACATATTTCATCTCCCGAACAAGGATCAGCATGCAAAAGATTAAATATGTATTTAAGATGGATGGTTCGAAAAGACAACAAAGGAGTTGATTTCGGAATATGGAAAAGCATTTCTCCCTCTGATTTGATTTGTCCGCTCGACGTACACGTGGCACGTACTGCTCGTGATTATGGATTGATCAACAGAAAGCAAAACGACTGGTTAACAGCCGTTGAGCTCACAAATGAATTGAGAAAACTGGATCCGACTGATCCTGTTAAGTATGATTTTGCTTTGTTCGGGGCCGGAATAGAAGGCAAATGACGCTTTTCCACATTTTGTCTGTTTTCCCTACCTTTGCCATCCTTTCACAAACGGCGGGAAGTGGTGTTCCCTCCGGCTGAAATAAAACCTCCGGCTTCTCCCGGATATTTTTTAAGAAAGAAAACAGAAAGAAATGGCACAAAAACGCACATATCAGCCCTCTAAGCGTCGTCGTAAAACAACTCACGGCTTTCGCAAGCGTATGGAGGATGCAAACGGACGCAAAGTTCTCTCTAGCCGCCGCAAAAAAGGCCGTCATAAACTGACTGTCAGCGATGAAAGAGGCGCTAAAAAATAATTCCGTTGGGAAATGATAAAAAGTCCTGCTCTTTTCGGGCGGGATTTTTTTTGTGCTGGTCTCAAAGCGATTATTGATTTGCTCTTCCAGGCAATGATGATGTATATTTAAGTAGGGTTATCCTTCATGGCAGCAAACAAAACATTCACACTCGGTCGGCAAGAACGCCTTAAAAGCATTAAAAAGATCGAACTGCTTTTCAGCGATGGGAAAGTCATGAATCTTTATCCCTTTAGGGTTTCTTATTTAATATCTGAAGAAAAGGGCCTGCAAATTGGCGTTGGTGCAGGTAAAAGGCATTTTAAAAAAGCTGTACATCGAAACAAAATTAAACGTCTCTTACGTGAAGCCTGGAGACTTCAGAAAAAAGAACTGTACGAAAAAACGAATGACAGTCAAAAAGGACTTTCAGTATTTATTGTATATATCGGTAAAGAAATCCCCTCCTTCTCCGAAACATCCATCCGGGTTAAACAAGTCATCGATCGCCTCCTTGCCATCATCTATAAAGAAGAAAATCATATTTCCGGACAAGAAGCTACATGAAAAAAATATCTCAACTATTAAGCTACCCTTTTATTTTGCTGATTCGAATTTATCAGCTGATCATCAGTCCGCTCCTCGGACCTAAATGTCGCTATACGCCAACCTGCAGCAGTTACAGCTTACAGGCATTTAAAAAATACGGGGTATTAAAGGGATTCAAACTGAGCTTCAAGCGAATTTCAAGCTGCCATCCCTGGGGAGGAAGCGGATACGACCCGTTGCCATAAAAAAAACCGCCCCTGTTAAGCGACGGTTTATCTTATAAAATCAGTGCAATTTTTATTTTGCCGCTTCGTAACGAGCTGCAATTTTATCCCAGCTAATCACATTCCAGAATGCAGTTAAATAATCAGCACGGCGATTCTGGTATTTGAGGTAATAGGCATGTTCCCACACATCTACACCGAGCAAAGGTGTTCCCGGACATTCAGCCACATCCATCAGTGGATTATCCTGATTTGGTGAAGAACAAATACAAAGTTCTTTCTGCACGTTCACACAAAGCCATGCCCATCCACTTCCAAAACGAGTCATTCCTGCTGCGGCAAATTTTTCTTTGAATGTTTCAAAAGAGCCAAATGCTTTATTGATCGCTTCTGCAAGATCTCCGGAAGGAGTACCCCCTGCGTTTGGAGCAAGAGACTCCCAGAAAAAAGTATGGTTCCAGTGTCCGCCGCCATTGTTGCGAACAGCAACTGAAATTTTTCCGGCATTTGCAACTAGCTCTTCGAGACTCTTGTTCTCATGTTCAGTACCGGCAATCGCCTTATTGAGGTTATCAACATAAGCCTGGTGGTGCTTGCCGTGATGAATCTGCATCGTCAATGTGTCGATATGCGGCTCCAGCGCATCGTGGGCATAAGGAAGGGGTGCTAAAGTAAATGACATAATTGTAAATTTATTAGAGTACAAAATTAACCATCCCTTGCCGATAAATCGCAAAGAACATAAATCCGAATTTTTAGTACCCGGAAATTTAAACTGCCGGATTATTCGTCATCCTCTCCTTCCTGAAGATAAGTTTTAAACGTAGTGAGCTTCCCTTTGTAATTGGTAAATTCTTCTTCATCTACCTGGCGGGCAAAAATAGGGTTGTCTTCATCATCGAAATTAAATAGATAGATGTATTCTTTACCTGTAACTCCTGATCTGCACGTGATCATGGTAAACCCGTCTTCGTCGTCTTCTGTTACTTCAACAATCCGATACAACTGGGAGTCGGTCACAGCATCTTTGTAACTGCCAAATACAGTATGAACCAGGTATTTATCCCTAAGCGAAACGCTGAATATCTGATAGTAAGTAGTTGTTTCAGACTCTTCATCTGTTTCAATATTGATTGTTTGATAACTGGTTGCGTGGAAAGTGTATTGACCAAAGGATATACACGAAGAAATAATGAATGCCGACAGAAGGAGAAGCTGTTTCATTTTTGTTGAGTTTAGTGGTTATTGTATTTTTTTTCGAAAAGATGATATATCTGTTTGCGTTTTTTTAAACAGGAATAAATATAAAATTAATTTTCTGGATTAGAGATATTTAAATGAGAAGTTAACTAACTATTCTTATCTCCTCGCCCTGAAAAAAGCTTTCATGAGTTCTGCACTTTCTTCCTTTAATACTCCTGTTGATATTTCAGCCTTGGGATGAAAAGGAGACTTTTGTCCGGTCATTCTCTGATGGCCGTTCTTTTCATCATCTGTTCCCCAAACAATCCTTCCAATTTTACTCCAGTAAAGCGCTCCGGCACACATCAGGCAAGGTTCAACAGTTACATACAAAGTGGCTTCAGGCAGATACTTTGCTCCCAGATGTTGAAATGCCGAGGTCAAAGCAATAATCTCTGCATGTGCGGTTGCATCATTTAATTTCTCAACCTGGTTGTATCCCCTTGCTATTATTTTTCCATCAATCACCACCACTGCTCCAACCGGCACTTCTCCTTCTTCAAACGCAATTTGAGCCTGTTTTAGTGCCTGTCGCATAAAGTATTCATCATTTCGAGGAAGCAGAACATCCATGCCCCAAAATTGAAACAATTTTTATAAAGGGAGGAGCTTTTCTTTTTTTCTTCTCTCTATGAGAAAATCTTTGCCGAAAGAAAGTTTTTTGGCAGCGGGAGAATATTCATCTATCACTCTCCAAAATGGGGCAATATGCTTTAACGGTTTTCCCTGCTGATATTCCTCCCAGGCTGCTTCCGCCACGATTCTCAGAAAAATGCCTGAGGTAACAGGACATGTGACATCTGCGTCATATTCCGCTGCCAGGTCGCGGCGCATGGTTTTCAAAGAATTTTGTTGTCCGGTCGGAATCTGTCTGATGTAATGATCAACAATATTCGGAGTAGCAATCAGCATGTTTTCACCGGCATGCATGTCAGCAAAATCCTTATCCAGCTTTTTCACTACAGGCTGCTTGTCAATGTCGCGTTTTTCAATCCATGTTTTACGATGATAGGCACACATAACAATTAGCAAGTTATCAAAAGCATCTGAGAAAAAAATAAACGATCAACAGTAACGGAGATGAAACTGATCATTCATCAAACTATCGGTACCTTACATTGTTGTAAATTATTGGTTACACATAGAATGTCATCATATGAATTCAGATCATTTAGATATTATCCGGTCGCAACAGGCGTTTTTTCAGAGCGGGGGCACCCGGTCTGCATCATTCAGAAAGGAGCAGTTAAGCCGGCTGCAAAAACTGATAGAAAAAAACGAGAAGCACATTGAACAGGCATTGCATGCCGACCTTCGCAAACATCCTCAGGAGGTGTTTATCACAGAATTGGGTCCTTCCTATGAAGAAATCAAAGTGCAGCGAAAGCAATTTCAAAAATGGATGCAGCCCCGGCGGGTTTCCACTCCACTGTTCCTTCAGCCATCTGTCAGTAAAATTTATCCGGAGCCTGTTGGCAACACCCTGATCATCACGCCCTGGAACTACCCGCTTGTGCTCACAATGAGACCGCTTGCAGGAGCCATTGCGGCAGGAAACACGGTTCTTATTAAACAGTCGGAACATTCAGCGAAAACTTCTGCACTCATAGAAAAATTAATTAACAGCGAGTTTCCATCAAACTATATCCACGCACTCCCCGGCACCGGCAGCGAAGTACTGCCTCCGATCATTGAACAGTTTTATTTTGGGAGAATCTTTTTTACCGGCGGCACAGCCATCGGCAGCAAGATCATGGAGATGGCTGCCAAACAACTTTCTCCGGTATCACTGGAGTTGGGAGGAAAAAGTCCATGTATTATTGATGACACAGCCAACTTATCACTTGCTGCAAAAAGAATTGTTTGGGGAAAAATGCTGAACTGCGGGCAGTCTTGTGTTGCTCCTGATTACTTGCTTGTACATCCCGATATAAAAGATTCCTTGATTCAACTCATCATCCATGAGATTGAAAAAAACTACGGGAAAGATCTTTTACATAATTCTGATTACGGACGCATCATTCACGAAGGGCGATACCGAAAATTAGTATCCTATCTGAACGAAGGTAAAATCATATACGGAGGACAAACAAACGATGACCAACGCTTCATCTCCCCCACCATCATGGATGACATCAAGCCCGGTGCAACACTTTTAAAAGAAGAAATATTCGGACCGATTCTTCCTGTATTTACTTATAAAAACAACGAACACATACTGGCGATGATTGCCGAAAACCCGTATCCGTTATCCGTTTATGTATTCAGCAATGACCGTAAAATGCAGGATCTTATTTTACAAAATGTTTCATTTGGCGGTGGATGTATCAATGAAACAATCTATCATCTTGGCAATCACCATATGCCATTCTCGGGGATTGGCACCAGTGGCATGGGCGGACACCTTGGCAAGCACTCTTTTGATCTCTTTACCCACTATAAAGGGATTGTCAAAAAAGCAAATCTACCTGATCCCGCATTTCGCTTCCCCCCTTATACAGATAAAAAGGCCAATTTGTGGAGAAAACTCGTTCACCGCAAATGGTTTTAAATAAGACAAAATGATTTATATGAACAGGAAGGTGTTTTCAGTTGTTAAAAAATCTGCCTTCATCCTTGTGGGATTTACAGGGATATTACTCATCTATGTATTCATTGATAACGGAAACAACAAAGACATGACATTCAGGCAAAAAATACTCAAAACATTTTATCCTTTCCTGATGAAAATCGGGAGCAGTAATAAAACCATTATTTCAAATACACATACCGAACCGCCTGTTTCTTTTTATACGCTTGAAGCGACTTCAATTTTGGGAGACAGTTTTCATTTTGAACAATTGAAAGGCAAAAAAGTGTTGATTGTAAACACAGCAAGTGACTGCGGCTACACACCTCAGTACGAAGAACTTCAACAACTTTATGAGAAACACAAAGATCAACTTGAAATCCTGGCCTTCCCTTCTAACGATTATAAACAACAGGAAAAGGGGAAGAATGAAGACATTGCTGTTTTCTGTAAAAAAAACTATGGTGTTAGTTTTCCTCTGATGGGAAAAACCGTAACGAAGAAAACAACGAATCAGTATTCTGTGTATCAATGGCTCACAGATCCGGCAAAAAACGGATGGAATAAGAAAGCGCCTAAATGGAATTTCTCAAAATATTTGATTAATGAAAAAGGACAGCTCACTCACTACTTCGGTCCTTCCGTTTCTACAAAAGATGAAGAATTTCTTAGAGCCCTTAATCAGTAGTTTTACTTTCAAGCTTACAAATCCCTTAAAGTAACTTTCGTAGCATCCACCTTCAATTCATAATATCCACCTTCTTTCAATGCATAGTTTGCTGTTTCGTGGCTTACAGGAAAGTCGAAACATACCGGATAATCATAAGCCGAAACCACATCAAATAAAACATGGTTCAACTTTTTCCCGAAAGGCCGTTCAGTATCTTTTGTTTTTGTAAATCCGCCGAAGATCAATCCCGATAACTGATCAAGCGCTCCGCATCTTTTTAACTGATGCAACATGCGATCAATATTGTAGAGTTGTTCATCTATGTCTTCGAGAAATAAAATTTTCCCTGCTGTTTGCGGGAAGGAATTTGTTCCTACAAGATGAGCCACCAACGCCAGGTTTCCTCCGATTAATTCACCCTTTGCAATACCTTTTCTGTTTAACGTATTTGGCTTAACAATGTATTCTGTTTGCCGACCCGTAAGCAGATCCTGCAATGATTTTACATATTTATTTTTTGCGCCGCCATTTTGAAAAGCTGCGGCCATCGGTGCATGAAGAGAAGCAATTCGAAGGCGGGCATTCAGGTGCAAATGCAACACGGTAATATCGCTAAAACCAATAATCCACTTCGGATGTTTTTTAAATGCGGTAAAATCAAGTGAATCGATGATTCTGCCCGTGCCGTAGCCCCCTCTTCCGCAAAGAATGGCTTTGATTTCAGGCGCATCCAGCATGGCCTGCATCTCTGATGCGCGTTCTTCATCCGTACCGCTGAAATATGTTTTCGATTTGCTGCCGACTGTATGCCCAACGATCACTTCATATCCCCACCGACGTAGGATACGCACACAATCATTGATTTTTTCCTTAGGCATATATCCTGCAGGGCAAGTAATGGCAATTAAATCCCCCGGCTTGAGAGTAGGAGGTTGGATGATGTCTTTTTCTTTTTTGGGAGTTGGCATACAGCAAATATAAGCAAGGTGAAAACGGAGAAGATTGAAAGAAAAAATCAATTGAAAGTGATTAGTTTTAATGATGCGAAAAAACATCTGTCTTTTCTTCTTCCTATTGTATTCAATTGCGGGATCTGCACAGCACTCCGAATACCTGAAAAATATTTTTACTGATCAGTCCGGTCATGCCTTGCC
>JBIIPV010000025.1:0-8200 GCA_044342435.1 Lacibacter sp.
CAATGGATTTCATGATGCGGCTAACTCTATTGCCACAGTTGTTTCCACCAAAGTGCTTACTCCCTTTCAGGCAGTATTGTGGGCTGCTTTTTTTAACTGTGTTGCATTTTTCATCTTTAAAGACCATGCGGTTGCCAACACCATCAGCAAAACCGTAAGTAAAGACTTCATCACACTCCCTGTTATTCTTTCCGGATTGGTTGCTGCAATTGCCTGGAATCTTTTAACCTGGTGGTATGGCATTCCTTCATCATCTTCTCATACACTGATCGGTGGATTTGCAGGGGCTGCCGTTGCACATGCATTCAGCACAAAAGGGATGAACTACAGCTTGGGAAAAATCATTGAATCAGACATCATCCTGAATACAATTTTCTTCATTTTCCTCGCACCATTGATAGGTATGGTGATTTCCATTTTTATCACGGCTGTTACAATCATGAGAAATGTATGGGTTAGATTGATGATTATTGCCGGTGTAACCCTGTTGACATTGATGATGTTCGACTATTTCGAGAACCAGAAAATGGATCAGAATCTTCAGAAATTCCTAAAAATTGATAAGTATAACAAAGAGCTGAAGATTGCTCAAGAAAACCTTAAAATAAATCCAACAGACAGCTCTGAATACATCACTGCCAATACCAAATTACAAAAGGCGCTTCCCACCTATGAAAAGATTTTACATTATATCAATGATTATGACCGATTAGGTGCTGATAAGATTTCTAAAATGGCTAATGATTCAGGCTGGTTAAAAGAAATTGAGGCAAGCAGACTGAAAGATGATGTTCGTAATGCAAACGATTATTTGATTCTTGAGGCAAAGTCCGTATCTGACAGTGCCATTTATAATGAATTCATGCTTGCAAAGGATGCTACTGAAAAATATAAAGAACCGCTTAAGAAATATGTCTCGCGTGAACTGTCCGCAGACAGTACAATAGCTGCACTCAATCGCATCTATCCTATCAAAGATGCCAACAAAGAGAAAGTATTAAAAAAAATACAAACATTTGATATAGCAGGTGCCTTAAAAAAAGACATCGAAAAATCTGATAATAAATCCATTGAATGGGGAGTCATATTCACCGCCATACTTTTCTCGCTGGTATATATCTATGTTGAGAAAATAAGAACACCAACCGCGTTTAAGGTTGCCAATATGTTCAAAAAACTCCAGCTTTTCAGTTCTGCTGCTTTCAGTATCGGACACGGAGGAAACGATGCCCAAAAAGTAATGGGTATCATTGCAGCAGCTCTGATTGCAAATGGGAGTATCCAAAACTTCTCCGAATTACCTAATTGGGTACCTGTGGCTTGCTATCTGGCAATCGGATTAGGTACGATGAGCGGTGGCTGGAAAATCGTGAAAACGATGGGTACCAAAA
Organism: Lacibacter sp.; assembly: GCA_044342435.1. Taxonomy (GTDB): domain Bacteria; phylum Bacteroidota; class Bacteroidia; order Chitinophagales; family Chitinophagaceae; genus Lacibacter. Next base: position 1,392 of record JBIIPV010000025.1, read on the forward strand.
TCACCAAGGTTACACCCCTGGAAGGAGTTGCTGCGGAGACCGCCGGAGCCTTTACATTATTTTTTACCGGGCAAATGGGAATTCCAGTTTCCACTACGCATACAATCACCGGAAGCATTATGGGAGTTGGCGCATTGAAACGACTTAGTGCAGTTCGCTGGGGCGTAACCGTCAATCTGCTATGGGCCTGGATTCTGACAATACCGGTGAGTGCTGCTCTGGCTGCTATCACATACTGGATCGTTCGCATGTTTATCTGAAACGCTATACCGATCTACAATTTTTTAAATTGACCGGGGTTTTGCATCTTTGTCTGTATGCAGCATATTGCTGAAATAACTGATACACAATACTTAAACCAATTATTTCCTAAAAAATATTCAATCATAATATGCCCATAACGATTGGCCTATACCATCGGCGATGAGAATAAAGGGCATAACATATGGCAATTGAAGCTATAAATTAATATACAGATGAAAGGAATAATCCTCGCCGGCGGTTCCGGCACTCGTTTGCACCCGATCACATTTGCTATCAGCAAACAAATCATGCCGATATACGACAAACCCATGATTTACTATCCGCTCAGTATTCTGATGATGGCTGATATCAAAGAAATTCTCATCATTTCGACCCCTCACGATCTGCCTCATTTTAAACGATTGCTGGGTGACGGTAAAAACCTGGGGGTGAAATTTGAATATGCCGAACAACCACTCCCTAATGGATTGGCTCAGGCCTTTGTGATTGGGGAAGATTTTATTGGAGATGATTCAGTAGCTCTTGTACTAGGTGATAATATCTTCTATGGTGCTGGTTTGGGCACACAACTTCGTCATAATACCAACCCTGAGGGTGGAATTATTTATGCTTACCAGGTAAGCGATCCTGAACGCTACGGCGTGGTTGAATTTGACAAGGATATGAATGTGCTGAGCATCGAAGAAAAACCAACGGCTCCAAAGAGTAGATATGCGGTACCCGGACTTTATTTCTATGATAATTCAGTAGTTGATATCGCCAAAAAATTAGAGCCAAGTCCGAGAGGCGAATATGAAATCACTGACGTAAACAAGGAATATCTGAAAAGAGGGAAACTGAAGGTATCTATTCTCGACAGAGGAACTGCATGGCTGGACACAGGCACGTTCGACAGCCTGATGCAAGCATCACAGTTTGTGCAAGTTATTGAGCAAAGGCAAGGCATTAAAATCGCCTGTATAGAAGAGATAGCCTGGAGAAGAGGCTTCATCAATTCAGATCAATTAAGAGCACTGGCAAAACCGCTGCTTAAAAGCGGTTATGGTCAATACCTCATGAATTTACTAGAAGAATAAAGAAATCTTATGAAGAAAAAAATTCTTGTAACTGGTGGAGGTGGATATATTGGCACGCATACCATTGTTGACTTGATTCAAAATGGATATGAGGTGATTAACCTTGATAACTTTTCACGTAGTCTGCCCCAAATGATGGAGCGGGTTGAACAGATTACCGGGCAGCCTGTGAAAACATATAAAGTTGATCTCTGCAATTTTGATGATACCTACGCGGTTTTTCAGGAGCACAACGACATTACAGGGATTATTCATTTTGCAGCTTACAAAGCTGTGGGAGAAAGTGTTGAAAAGCCGCTTTTATACTTTGAAAACAACCTGTTCTCTCTGGTAAATCTGCTGAAATGTGTTGCAGAATTCAATATACCTCACTTTGTATTTTCTTCATCCTGCACTGTTTACGGAAATCCGGACCACATTCCTGTAACGGAAGAAACAGTGCCCAAACCCGCAGAAAGCCCTTACGGATATACGAAACAAATGGGGGAACAAATTGTAAGTGAAACAATTAAATCCATTCAAACTTCGGCTATACTACTACGTTATTTCAATCCTGTTGGTGCACATCCGTCCGGATTAATCGGTGAACTTCCCGTCGGTAAACCTCAAAACCTGGTGCCTGCCATTACGCAAACAGCTATCGGCAAACTGCCAATGATGCTGGTACACGGCAATGATTATGATACCCGAGACGGATCCTGCATACGCGACTATATTCATGTAAGCGACCTGGCACATGCACACACACTGGCCATTAGTTACCTGGAATCAAAAAAGAATTTTTCACCCTGCGAAGTATTTAACCTGGGAACAGGTAACGGATATACGGTTCTGGAAGCTATTCATACTTTCGAAAAAGTAAGCGGTACATCCCTTCCCCACCAAATCGGAGCAAGAAGATCCGGTGATGTTGTTGCGATCTATGCCAACAACGACAAAGCCCGTGATTTTCTGGGATGGACAACCAAATATTCCCTGGAAGACATGATGCGTACAGCCTGGCAGTGGGAACAAAATCTGAAAAAAGACGAAAGTTTTTTCTCAGGTAAACAACCGGAGTTAAACTAATGGATGATTGCACATGATGTTTATCATGTGCAATATATTTCCGTCTTCGTGAGGAAGATCATTTTATTCCGATTTTCTGCGTCTTAAAATTGTATGACAGAATTTATTCAACTTAAATAATTCGTCATGCACCATTACCAGGAAGAAGAAGAAACAGATATCCAGACGTTGATGCAGCATACACTGATCGTGCTGACTATTTTCATGGCCATTGCACTTTTTACTTTTTTGTTTTGGGAATAGGTTTTGTCAGAATAGATGTATTTCCGATCTGATTAAATGATTCCGAGTTGTTCTATTGATTTCTGAGCAGCTATTTGTCCGGCATCTTTTTTATTATATGCCTTTCCGGATGCCACTATTTCTCCATCTATAGTAGCAGCAACTGTAAACAGTCTTCTTCCGTTTTCAATACTTTCTTCTATTGTGACAAAATCAAGGAGCTTTCCGTTTTTACTGGCCCAGCCGTAAAGTTTATTTTTCAGGTTGATGTCTACTGCCTCCAGTTCTTCCATAAAAAAATAAGGAGTGATCAGGTTTTTTATCACCCATTTACTTGTTTTAAGGTAACCTAGTTCGAGATATATAGCGCCTAAAAGAGCTTCAAGTGTATTGCCGAATATTTGTGAAATTTTCAGAGAGTTATCCCCTTTATTATACAAAGTGATTTTTTTCAATCCCATTCTAAGGGCTATATCATTCAGGGTGGCTCTGTTCACCATTTTACTTCTCATTTCAGTAAGAAACCCCTCTCCTTTGTATGGATATCTTTTGAAAAGATAATCGGCCACCACCGAACTCAACACAGCATCTCCCAAAAACTCAAGACGCTCGTTATTCTGATCGCTTCCCTCCTTGACTGATCTGTGACTTAACGCAGTTTTGTATAGTTGCAAATTGCCGGGTGTGAACCCCAGTATGTTTCTGAGATTTTTTTCAAATGGAGTCCGGACACGAAAGATTGATCTTATGTTTGAAATCATATCTGTTCAGTAATCACCGATGCGCTTTGAACAAAGCTAACAGAAAATAACTATTAGTACCTATTCATCTTTTCCAAAAAAACAAAATCAATGAGAAAAAAAGAAAAGAGAAGTATTAACTGTATTTCTTGACAATGATGGACGCATTGTGACCGCCAAATCCGAAAGTATTGCTCAGGGCAGCTCTCACTGTTCGCTTTTGCGCCTGATTGAAGGTGAAATTAAGACCGGGATCTAGCGCGGGGTCATCTGTAAAATGATTGATGGTTGGCGGAATGATATCATTTGTTACGCTGAGTACACATGCAATGGCTTCGAGCGCACCTGCAGCGCCAAGACAATGCCCTGTCATTGATTTAGTAGAACTGATATTCAGTTTATATGCATGTTCTCCGAAAACATTTAAAATTGCTTTGGTTTCAGCAATATCTCCCAAGGGCGTTGATGTTCCGTGTACATTGATATAATCAATGTCTGTTGGTGTAAGTCCTGCGTCTTTCAAAGCCGCTTTCATTACATTATTTGCGCCGAGTCCATCAGGATGAGGAGCGGTAATATGATGCGCATCTGCCGTGGCACCACCTCCAGCTATTTCGCAGTAAATTTTAGCGCCACGATTCAAAGCATGTTCTAGTTCTTCTAGCACAAGCATACCAGCTCCTTCTCCCATTACAAAACCATCTCTGTCTTTATCAAAAGGCCGACTGGCTGTTTTGGGATCATCATTTCGCTCGCTCAATGCTTTCATTGCATTGAACCCGCCAACACCTGCAGCACTGATCACAGCTTCACTTCCTCCGGTCAGAATGATATCCGCCTTGCCAACACGTATGTTATCGAAAGCATCAATGATTGCATTTGTGGAAGAAGCACAAGCAGATACAACTGCGTAGTTGGGACCTCTGAACCCATGACGCATAGACACCTGCCCGGCAGCAATGTCCAGTATCATTTTAGGTATAAAGAAAGGATTAAAACGAGGAGTTCCATCTCCGAGCGCAAAAGCGGACACTTCTTCCTGAAACGTAATTAATCCACCGATTCCACTCGCAAATATTACACCGACCCTGTCAGGATCTACTGTGTCTTTGCTGATGTTCGCATCTTTAACAGCCTGATCACTCACGATCAAAGCGAACTGAGTAAACCGATCAACTTTTCTGGCTTCTTTTCTATCGAGATAATTTGTAGGTTCGAAATTCTTTACTTCACACGCAAAGCGTGTTTTGAATTTCGAACAATCAAATTGCTGAATAAGATCGGCGCCGGATACACCATTGACAAGACCCTCCCAATATTCATCAGGAGTTTTTCCCAACGGTGTTAAAGCACCGATTCCGGTAACAACTACTCGTTTAAGCTGCATAAGCTGCTGAAGAAAGGTGAAAGCCTAATTAACGAAGACTTATTTTGCGTGTTCTTCCAGGTAAGCGATAGCCTGGCCTACAGTTGTGATTGTTTCTGCCTGCTCATCAGGGATGGAAATAGAGAATTCTCTTTCAAATTCCATAATCAGTTCAACTGTGTCCAGTGAATCAGCGCCCAGGTCATTGGTGAAGGAAGCTTCAGGATTCACATCAGATTCTCCTACCCCTAATTTGTCAATAATAATTTTTTTGACTCTTGCTGCGATGTCTGACATTGTCGTAAAAGTTTGGTTACAGGGTGCAAAAATAGAGTTTTTCGTGAATAAGCAATCGTTCTTCTCAAAAAGTTATTTTCATAACGCCTATAAAATGAAAATTTATTTATAAATAACTGATATTCAATATTATATAAAGGCATATCTCGTTGAAGGATGGGGATTTATACAAGCTCCAAAATCTGGAAATTGAGCGATATTAAGACAGATAATCCGCAGATGATGAATTTCTATAACTTCAATACACCAAATTATGACATTTAAAGAAATACTACACGATACCGATCCTTACAAACAAATGGTGCAATTGCGTCTGGCAGTTTTACGAAAACCACTTGGGCTAGATTTTACAATTGAAGCATTGAACAAGGAGAAAAACGACACATTTCTGGCAGCCTTTCATCTTGAAAAGATCATTGCCTGCTGCATCCTGTCTAATCCGGAGGGAGATACAATTCACTTGAGACAGATGGCTGTTGACAATCAGCATCAGAAACAAGGAATTGGCTCATTAATTCTTGGATATGCAGAAAAAAAAGCCATGCACAAAGGATATCATTATATCAGATTACATGCCCGCTTGTCTGCCAGATCATTTTACGAGAGACATGGATACCACTGCCTTGGTGATATTTTTGAAGAAGTAACAATCCCACACATACTGATGCAAAAAAAACTGACATAAAAAAAGGAGGCGTAATTGCCTCCTTGTTATATGACTTTACGTTATGTGAAATCACGATTTATATCCCGCCATCAACGACTTTGCGAGTTCAGTCATTTTAGCCAGCCCCTCTTCAGGCAAAGCTCCTTTTTTGAATTCGGCCAGGAGTTCAGGCATCTTTGATTGCATTTCCAGGAGAAAATGCTCTTCAAATTCTTTTACTCTTTTCACTGGAATTTCATTTAAAATTCCATTCGTGCCTAGATAGATGATTGCAATTTGCTTTTCCACAGCGTATGGTGTGTATTGTGGCTGTTTTAGAATTTCCACATTACGGCTACCCTTATCAATTACTGATTTGGTAGCAGCATCCATATCGCCTCCGAATTTTGAGAACGCCTCCAGCTCACGATAGAGGGCCTGATCGAGTTTGAGGGTGCCTGCCACTTTCTTCATTGATTTAATCTGTGCATTACCTCCAACACGACTAACGGAGATACCTACGTTGATAGCAGGACGAATACCTGCATTGAACAGATTACTTTCAAGGAAGATCTGACCATCTGTAATTGAAATTACGTTTGTAGGGATATAGGCAGATACGTCACCGGCCTGAGTTTCGATAATAGGCAATGCTGTCAGAGAACCTCCACCTTTCACGAGATGACGAATGCTATCGGGAACATCATTCATGTTCTTAGCAACATTGTCATCGTTGATTACTTTTGCTGCACGTTCCAATAAGCGACTATGCAGGTAGAATACATCCCCGGGATAAGCCTCACGACCTGGCGGACGGCGTAACAACAGAGATACTTCACGATAAGCTACCGCCTGCTTGGACAGATCATCATATACAATCAAAGCCGGACGGCCGGTATCACGGAAAAATTCACCAAGTGCTGCTCCCGCATAAGGCGCGAAGAACTGCTGAGGAGCAGGATCACTCGCAGAAGCCGCTACGATGGTTGTGTATTTCATCGCATCATTGTCTTCAAGAGTCTTCATCACACCCGCAATGGTAGAAGCTTTTTGTCCGATAGCTACATAAATGCAGTAAACCGGCTTGCCTGCCTCGAAAAATTCTTTTTGATTGATGATTGTATCAATAG
>JBIIPV010000020.1:0-9292 GCA_044342435.1 Lacibacter sp.
TTCTTGTTATAATTTCAAGAAACTATTCGTTATTGAAGTACCCTTTTTTTTCTACCTTATTGGAAAAAAAGTTTAAAAACAACACAACGAAGACCAGGAATATCAGCGACTGTACACTGACAAAAAATTTTCCAACCGGCGTTACAGGAAAATAATCGCCGTAGCCTACGGTAAATGAAGTTATACAACTGAAATATATCGGATCAAACCAGTGATTAAAGGGTTGGTTAAAATAATTCCCTCTTGCATAAATGACTCCGAAACTGACTATTATTTCAATATAATTGAGAAATAACAACAACATAGATCGCCTGTAAGACCTGGGTCTTGTAAATATATCGGATGCAAATATTAAAGTGGGTATATACAAAACAGTTTCTGCCAAAAACCACAAAACAAAGAAAAAGATGATGGGATTGTGATATAAACCCGCATATAAAACGTAAATCGGAAAAGTTACTTTAATGAGAATATAGACATCAAGAGATAACTCCTGATATGAAACTCCTTTTTTTCCGAAAATGTGTTTAATATAAGTGCCCGCAAAAACAAACTGAGTGAGTGCAAGAAAAAGCCTCAGCATTTTTTCAATGCCTATGTCTTCGTGGTGTTCGTTCTTCCAGATCGCAGCTATATTGTTCGCCCTTCTTTTTAGTACACTGTCGGGGCGCGCCTCAGATGAGCTGTCTTTTCCAAGGAATAGTTTTTTAACTGTCTTTTTCATGAGCCGCGCAGATAAGAGATCATTGTTTAAGTTCCTGTTGATGCAATTTAAAAATTGTTGTCGGATTTTTATTGTTAAAGGATTTTTTATTGATGCTCTTTCGGGGCTTTTAGTCTGTGGTTTTAATATTTATGAAAATCGGCAATCAAAAACAAAGAACCTTTTTTATTTCTTCTCATTTTTCTTATTCATAATCAAGTAAATTTATATTGTATCAAAAAACCTTTTTATGCGAGGCGTGCTTCTTATTTCTTTTTTGTTCTTATCATTTTGGACCTCAGCCCAAAAGAAAAAAAAGGATTCCGTTCCTCTGAAGGTGAACTTTAATGAAGAGTTTAGAGCGATGAAATGGCGCAGCATCGGACCGTTTCGCGGTGGCAGGTCTGTTTGCGCTACCGGAATGCCGGGCAATTACACGACTTATTTTATGGGAACAACAGGAGGGGGTCTTTGGAAAACAGAAGACATAGGAATTACCTGGAAAAACTGCAGCGATGGTTATTTTAAAACAGGAAGTGTTGGTGCCATAGCCATTTCTGAAAGTGACCCAGGTATCGTTTATGTTGGAATGGGTGAACACGCCCCCCGTGGTGTGATGACACATCATGGCGACGGCATGTACAAAAGCATAGATACCGGCAAAACATGGGCACACATAGGTCTTGAATCTACGCAGCACATTTCCCGCGTTGTGATACATCCCAAAAACCCACAGATCGTATTGGTAGCTGCACAGGGTGCTTTGTATAGTCCAACAAAAGAAAGAGGCGTTTACTTAACGAAAGACGGTGGAAAAACCTGGAAGAATGTTTTGTTCATTAACCAGCAAACAGGCTGCGCGGAGTTGAGTATGGACCAACAAAACCCACAGATCATTTATGCTGCCATGTGGGAACACGGTCGTAAACCTTGGCAGGTCATTAGCGGAGGGGCGGGAAGTGGTTTATATAAATCTACAGATGGAGGTGAAACATGGACATTGCTCAAGAATGGTTTGCCGGAGAAGATGGGAAAGATGTCGATCGCAGTAAGTAGATCCAACCCTAAAAAGGTATATGCATTAATTGAAAGTGACAGCGAAGCAGAAGCAGGGGGCTTGTTTGTGAGTGATGATGGTGGCGAAAACTGGAGTCGCGTTACGAACGACCATCGGCTTATTCAAAGAGCGTGGTATTATATTGAGTTGTTTATCGACCCAACAAATGATCAAATACTGTATGTATTAAGCGCACCTGCGTTGCGTTCAAAAGATGGAGGAAAAACCTGGGAAAACCTGTACGGCACTCACGGAGACTATCATGATTTGTGGATCAACCCGCAAAACCCAAACAACCTCATCATCGCCAACGATGGCGGCGCCGCTATTTCAATTAATCAGGGTAAAACATGGAGCACACAAAGCAATATGCCTACTGCTCAGTTTTATCGTATTAATACAGACAATTTATTCCCTTATCATGTTTATGGTGGACAGCAAGACAATACCTCTGTACGTATTGCACACAGAGAATTCGGTAGTTATGGCATTGGCACATCGTCATGGTCTGCTTCAGCCGGCGGCGAAAGCGCCTTTCTTGCATTTGACCCTAATGATCCCCGTTATGTGATGGGAGGTAGTTATCAAGGCACTATTGAAGTGTACGACAGCAAAGCAAAAGCAGGCACCAATGTAATGGCTGCTCCAATTCAGTATCTCGCAATGGATGCCAAAGACATGAAGTATCGCTATAACTGGAATGCTCCGATTATCAGAAGTATGCATGAAGCAAATTCTTATTATCATGGTGCACAGTTATTACTCAAGACAACGGATATGGGCAAAAGCTGGACGGAAGCATCTCCTGATCTTACACGCAATGAAAAATCAAAACAAGGAAAGCCTGGTGTGCCTTACACAAACGAAGGTGTAGGTGCAGAAAATTATGGAACACTTGCATACATTCAGGAGTCGCCACATGAAAAAGGAGTTATCTGGACCGGCAGCGATGATGGTCTTGTTTACTTAACGAGAGACGGAGGAAAAAACTGGCAGAATGTAACGCCTGTCGGTTTGCCTGAATGTTTAATCAATTCCATTGAAGTGTCTCCTCATGATCAAGCAACGGCTTATATTGCTACAACGAGATATAAGTTCAACGATCATTCTCCATCTATCTATAAAACCACCGACTACGGGAAAACGTGGACGAAAATCACAAATGGAATTCCTTCAAATGCATTTACAAGAGTGGTACGGGAAGATGCAGTGCGTAAAGATCTGTTGTTTGCAGGAACAGAACTGGGCACCTTCATCTCCTGGAACGGAGGGAAAGAATGGCATTCGTTTCAATTAAACCTTCCAGTTACACCTATTACTGATTTAAAAATTCATCGGGGAGACTTGATTGTTTCTACGAGCGGAAGGAGTTTCTGGATACTTGATGATTTGGAGATGTTGCGCATTTATCAGCCACCAACAAAAGATTTAATCATTTATCCTCCGGCAGAAACATTGCTCACAAATGGAGGAAGCGAACTGGATGAAAATGATCCTTCTTTTAGCGGCGCGCATCCCACCCGCGGTGTAAATCCGGCAACAGGGATGGTGATCTATTATTATTTGCCTGAAAGGGAAGCAGATGAGTATCTATCCGAAGAACTGGGAGAAAATATCCTTACTCTTGAAATCAGAGACAGTACAGGTCGTTTACTTCGCACTTTCAGTTCCAAATCAGAAAATAACAGTGTCACTTATGACGGAGCGCCGCCGGCAAACCCGGTATTGCCTCATGAAAAAGGCCTCAATCGTTTTGTTTGGAATTTGCGTATGCCTACAATACCCGGTATTCCAAATGTGTACATAGAAAGCAGTTTTTCCGGGCACAAAGTGCCGCCCGGAAAATACATCCTTGTTTTAAAAAGAAAAAACAAAGGCGTCACTAAAAGTGGGATTGTTGTGGCAAATCCGCTTTACCAAACCGGAACTGAAGCTTATCAGGAATACCACAGGTTGATGACAGAGATGGAAGGAAAAGTAACCGCGATGCACAATATGGTGAACCTGCTATATAGCAGAATGACATTGCTTGATGAAGCTCTTTCCGGTATGACAGATGAGAAGCTAAAGGATTTAAAAGAAAAAGGCAGGTTGATTTCTGAGAATATAAGAAAGTGGGACGAAGAAATGGTTCAACGTAAATCAAAAGCCTATGATGATGTAGAGAATTTTCCGAATAAGTTTACGGCGAACTACCTGTTTCTGCTCAATCAAACAGAAGGTGATATTCCGCGTGTCAATGATGCCATATTAGTACGTAAGAAAGAACTTGATGTGCAGTGGGCTGCTTTAGAAAAAAGAGGGGAGCAGCTGGTGTTGGAACTGACTAATTACAAACAGGAACTTTCGGAGGCGGGGGTAAATATGATTTGGAAATAGAATGATGTAAAAACTTTGTTTATTCTACAATTCTCAAACGTGCATAGTTGAGCATGATCTTTTTCTCTCCATTCAAATCAAATTTGATGGTGGCAATTGGGTTGTGGCCCGCACCTTCCATTTTAAGAACTGTACCATAACCGAATTTCTGGTGCTCTACTTTTTGTCCCTCCTTCAAATTGTTTGTATCACTTGGTGTGAAATTTTCACTTGGCTTATGCTCTATGTTATTGGTTCGAGGTGGTTGTGAAACGTAAGAAGGTGGTGTTGATTTTTTTCCGGGAGGGGGGCCATACTGACGCTCCGCTTTTGAAGCAGCATCACTACCGGATCTTCCCCAGCCTTTCATGCGGTCAAACGCAGAAGAAGATCCGAAAGAAGATCCTCCTTGTCTGAGACCACCTCCTGCATAACTTTTATCTACAAAATTTTCCGGTATCTCTTCAAGAAAGCGACTTGGATCATTTTGTACGATTTGACCAAACTTATAACGCGTATTGGCATAAGTGATCCATAATTTTTTCTTTGCTCTTGTTACTACCACATAAAACAATCTTCTTTCCTCTTCCAGGTCTTCTCTGGAATTTAAACTCATGATATTGGGAAACAATCCTTCTTCCAGCCCGGCAGCAAACACACATTCAAACTCCAGGCCTTTTGCTGCGTGAATCGTCATCAGTTTCACACTGTCGCTGTCCGGATCCTTTTCATCAGCATCGGTTAACAGTGTAATTTGTTGAAGGTATGCTCCAAGTGTAACAGCACCAATTTGACTTTGTTGAGGATCTGCAGGTGTATCAAAACTAAATTCCTGTTGTGTTTTCCTTTCGTTTTCAAAAGGATCTTTTGAAATAACTACACCATCTTCATCTATCTGAGATCTGTTTTCTGTATCATCTACCCATTCCTTTATTGAGTTCAGCAATTCCTGAATGTTTTCATAGCGCTGAAGCCCTTCGGTACTTTTATCGTTGAATAATTCTTTTACAATATTTGTTTGTTTGCCAATATGTACTGCCACATCATAAGCGTTCTTTGTTTGCAGCATGCTTGCGAAACTGCGGGTCATTGTCACAAACTGATCAATTGCATCCAGTGTGGCTGCTCTAAAACCCAATTCTTTTGCAGATACCAGCACTTCCCAAAATGAAATTTGTTTTTCGTTGGCAATAAGAACACATTTATCAATGGTCGTCTTACCGATTCCTCTTGCAGGATAATTGATGATGCGTTTTAATGCTTCCTCATCGCGCGGATTCACCACAAGACGCAGATAAGCGATAAAGTCTTTGATTTCTTTTCGCTGATAGAAACTCATGCCTCCGTAAATAATATAAGCAATGCCCATGCGGCGTAAACTTTCTTCAAAAGCACGGCTTTGTGCATTGGTGCGATAAAGAATAGCAAAGTCTTTGTTCCGGTAATGATTGCGAAGTTTTTGTTCCTGTATCGTGTCAGCCACCAGTTTTCCTTCATCATTATCCGTAAGTGTACGGATCAGTTTTATTTTTTCACCTTCGCCGTTATCCGTAAAAAGCGTTTTCTCAATCTGGCCTTTGTTATTTGAAATCACCTCGTTGGCTACATCCAGAATCGTTTTGGTGCTTCGGTAGTTTTGTTCCAGTTTCACTACATGCACATCATCATAATCTTTCTGGAACATTAAAATGTTTTCAATGGTTGCTCCGCGAAAACTGTAAATACTTTGTGCATCATCGCCAACCACACATACATTTTCGTGCATAGCCCCAAGCAATTTGATGATTTCATACTGTGCGGGATTTGTATCCTGATACTCATCAATCAATATGTACTGAAACTTACGCTGGTATTTGCTGAGGCTGTCGGGAAAAACCTTCAGTAATTCATAGAATTTCAACAACAAATCATCGAAATCCATCGCACCGTTCCTGAAGCAGCGTTTTACATAAGCCTCATAAATCTGTGAAATGGCCGGGCGGTTCGAACGTATGTCTTCCTGCTGAAGTTGCCAGTCGTTTCGGTATTCTTCTGCTGTAATCAACCCGTTTTTTGCGGAGGAAATTCTGTTGTAAACGGCAGATGGTTTGTAATGTTTGTCATCGAGGTTTAATTCCTGTACAATTGTTTTGATGACGCTTTTCGCATCATCTGTATCATAGATAGAGAAATTATTCGGATAACCGAGTTTATCTGCTTCACTTCTCAGTATCCTTGCAAAAACACTGTGAAAAGTTCCGATATATAAATTGCGCGCTTCGTTATTGCCAAGAATATGCTCCACCCTTTCTTTCATCTCTTTGGCTGCTTTGTTGGTAAAAGTCAGTGCGAGTATCCGAAAAGAATCAACTCCCTGTGCCATCAGGTGAGCAATGCGCGTTGTGAGTACTTTGGTTTTCCCGCTTCCGGCACCGGCAACAATCATGATCGGCCCTGTCACATGCAATACAGCTTCTTTTTGCCGTTCGTTCAGCCCTTCTAAATAGTTCAGCATATCTGCAAGTTACAGCAGAATCTTTGTCGTGAATAAATGTGGAAAAAGAAAGACAACAATGGATGTACTTTAAGCTGTTATATTCTGACTTTTTATCAGAAGTTTTTGGCGCAGAGAAAAAAGATAATAAGTTAAACGCAGAGATTGTGTACCTGTAGCCGATAAAGATGTGCGATAAGGTTGTCTTGATCACAATCGCGGACAGCGCACTTTGCTGGCTGATGATTTTCGCGAATTAAGAAGAAATGTTTTATAAGAAATAGTTGCTTCCGCGCCACCCTGGAGCTTTGAAGCAGCACTCAACTTGCTCACATTCACATCATAAGTAAAACCAAAACTGAGTTTAGCGTAGTCGAGCCGAACCATCGGCATCACCGCATCATTTAAACGATGAAAAAGACCAAAGCTGATGGCATAAGTGGGATCTTCCACTTCTTCCAATAAATGTCTTGTATATAAGACACCGCCCTGCGCAAGCCTTGCTCCTCCCATCATGAAATAATCTGCATAGAAAAAGAAATAATCAAAATCAGAAGCCGAAGCAGAAAATCCTGCGTTTATTCCCACCCTGCTGTTAAGACGCACATCATTGGTAGGAGTAAATGCAACTTTCGGACGATTGAAATGTGCATAGGAAACTCCAAAATAATAATTGTATTTCTGTGCTACTTCTCCCCCAATCACTAATCCGGCAAGTGCATCCAGATAAATGAGATTGGTATTATTAAATGTTTGACGGGTTGGGTTTAACTGACTATAACTTCCATTTACAAACTGATCACCCAATCTGAGCTTTGAGGGATCAAAACGCTGCTGCACCACACCACCCATAAAGCCCGCCGATAAATAAAGATTCTTCTCCGGGTTCAGTAGCTTATGAAAAGTAAAGGACGGAAGAATTTGTGTTTTTCCCAAACGTGCATCTCCTGCTACATCATTTGTTACAACGAGACCAAGGCTGTAAAAATCTTCAGAGAATTCATTCACTGCCGATTTTGTTTCAATACCCAAACCTGTTGTTTGAAACTGTCCGAAAGCCGGTTGCCACTGAGAGCGAAAGATGCCTGTTGCACGTACATCTCCTTTAAAAATTCCGGCAAGCGCAGGGTTGCGCAAAGCGGGCATCTGGTGAAACTGTGAAAAGTGAATATCCTGAGAAAACAGTTTTCCCGATATAAGAAGAAAAAAGAGGATATGTAATTTGGTTTTCATTCTCTATTGGAAGATCCTTGATTGAATGTAAAGTTATTTAATTAATGTGATGTTTCCTTTATATGTAAACGTTGTGCCGTTTTCACACTCTACTTCCAATGTGTACACAAATACTGAAGGCGGAGAAGCAACGCCTTTTTGTGTACCATCCCATCCGAAAGCCTGGTCGTTGGGTGAAAAATTATAACGCTCAAAAACAATTTCACCCCAACGGTTAAAAATGCGGAAGAGTTTTACTTTACGTACACCTGTTGCACGTACTACCAGCAAATCGTTTATACCATCTCCATCTGGTGTAAATCCGTTTGGAATAAACACCTGTGCATTTTCACAAAAAGCTTTTATCTGAATGGTATCAGTAGTTGTACAACCATAAGCACTTGTTGCTTTTACAACATAAGTGATGTTATTTTTAATCGTTGCGGTTGGTTCAGGACAACGATCGCAGCTAAGATCTGTTGATGGCGTCCACTCCCAATATTTAACCGGACCATTGGTGATGGTTGATTTTAGTGGAAGTTGTGTGCCGGTAGAAGCTGTGATGTCTTGCCCAAGTTTCACAAGAAGAGGTTGACCCACTGCCACCTGAACATATCCTGTATCAGTAAAACATTTGTAACTGTCTGATCCAACGACACGATAGTTTGTTGTGGATGTAGGATTTGCAAATGGATTTGAAATCGACGGATTACTCAGCGCAATGGCCGGTGTCCACTGATAATTATCCGCTCCAAAAGCAAAGATTTGAGTAGATGTTCCAATACAAATACTGTCTGGTCCACTGGTTGTTATTTTAAATGGTTGAACAACTGTGATATTGACGGTGTCATAAACAATACAACCATTTGCTCCTGTACCTTTCACTACATAAGAAGTGGTGGTTTGCGGGCGTGCTTGTGGTGAAGAACATACAGTACAGCTTAACCCTTCGGAAGGCGACCAGTTGTAAGACAAAGCACCTGTTGCGGTAAGATTAATCGTCTTGTCCTTACACAACAACGCATCTGCAGAAGCAAGCAAATTCGGAGAACGAAGAACAGTGAATGTTTTTTGGATAGTGTCGTAACAGTTGAATTTCGTTCCGGCAATGAGGGTTAGCTGATAAGAACCTTCTGTTGGAAACGAATACGAAAAGTTTTTGGTCGTCAATAACACTCCGTTGGAAAGCTGCCATTTATAGAAAGAAACACTGTCGGTGCTTTGTACAGAAGACTGTATATTAACCGGGATGTTAGAACAAGTTGGAAGTGGTGGAAGAAAATCGGCATTGGGAATCGATCTGACAAATACCGGCAGATTGAGAGTTGCCGTATCAGTACATCCCGATTTTCCTGTTACAACCATTTTTACTTCGTATGTTCCCGTGATGTTATATCGTTGAGTAACAGGAGTTCCGTTTTTAACGGATCCGTCTCCGGAAAACCATCTAACCGCATTCACGCCAAACAACGAACGGGTTGTATCTGTA
>JBIIPV010000045.1:0-6613 GCA_044342435.1 Lacibacter sp.
CTTTTTGCAGTAAATAGTGCTGCTCTGTCAGCAACAGCTGTTTCCGAACTTGATCGTGTAGTTACAGTGTTAAACGATAATAAGGATTTTAACCTGGTTGTTACAGGTTATACGGATGCTACTGGAGCGGATAAGTACAATACAACGCTCTCAAATAAGCGAGCAGATGCTGTCGTGAAATACCTGGAATCAAAAGGAATTCCAAAGTCAAGAATTTCAACTGTAGTTGGGTTAGGTAAAGATCATGCAGTTGGTGATAATTCTACCAAAGAAGGCAGAAGATTGAACAGAAGGGTAGAGTTGAAAATAGCACAGTAATTGATTCATGTCTATATGATTTTCAGAGAGGGAGATTGATGTCTCCCTCTTTTTTTATGCTGCATTTTTATGCTGATTTATTGACACGCAAAAAAAGGCTGATGCCTGTCTCCATTTAATACCATCTATCGGATAACTTGCAAATGATTGGTGATCAAAATCGCGATAACACAGACGGGGTAAAAGCGCAGTTAATGTTTTTAGATTCTCAGCACCATAGTTAAATATGATCTGTATCTGTGAGGATTTTCATGGATGTTGATCAGGGTGACACCAAATAGATTCAAGATTCTTATCCTTACTTATTTCCCTGTAAGAAACTAAATTGTTTTATTAATTAGACACAAACATTCAATGAGCAATCTTCGAATTGATTGCCGGATGATGTAATTGCATTCAGGGTTAACCCGGCTTAGTGAGGGGTAACTAATTATCAATAATTATCAGTCTCGTAATTTGGGTGCTGGTACTGTATCTTTATCCAGGTAAATTTCTTCCGGCGAATCGTCAAGTGATTCATTTTCATTCTGGTTGTATTCTTCGTAGTCTTGAGAATTATTACCATTTTCCACCTCTACATTCTCAGCATCCGGCTCATTCTGATACCTCATCGCAAAATTTTCATAGTCCATGAACGATTCTGTCATCATGCTTTCAGGTTGTACAAAAGTGGCATTTTTTGTAAGACCTAGGGAAGGGTCGTTCATGGCGCGCTGGAAAAAATATCCCCATATTGGAAGGGCCATGCTATTACCTTGCCCTGGCATTTTCAGGAAGGGGTCATCGCAACCAACCCAGCATCCTGCAAGTAATTGTGGGGTGTATCCGATATACCAGGTATCAGTATTGTCATTAGTGGTACCTGTTTTTCCAGCTTTCTCACAGGGGATGTTCATGCCGTTTAGTCTTTTACCGGTACCGAATCTAACTACACCTTTCATCATGGCGCACATCGTGTAGGCTCCAGACTCACTCATGACAATTTTTTGATTCGGGAAAAAATTTTCGAGAATGTTTCCGTTTTTGTCTTCAATTCTGGTTACAAAAAGCGGTTCGGTGGAAATTCCGTTGTTTGGAAACATGGTATAAGAATGCAGCATCTCAAAAATGCTGATTTCTTCGCTTCCCAGTGCTATCATCGGAACAGGATCCAGGTGCGAAGTAATTCCGACTTCTTTGGCAAAGGCCACCATGTTTTTCGGGCCAACCTGGTTCATCAGGTATGCCGCACCGGGGTTTTTTGAATATGCCAGGCAATATGCAAGTGGTCCGCCTCCGCCTCTGATCATTCTTCCACCCAAACTGATTGGGCCACTGGGAAGATTTGTTTCAGGAGTGAACTGTCCTTCCATTTTATCAATGGCATAGGCATATAACAAGGGTTTGAAAGTTGAGCCAACCTGACGTTTGGTATTGATGTTGACATGGTCATATTTAAAGCGCTTGAAATCCGGTCCTCCAACCCATGCTCTGACTTCTCCGGTAAGAGGATCCATCACCATGAAACCTGTTTGTATGACGGTTTTATGGTATTTAATGGAATCCAAGGGCGACATGGTTGTATCTTTCTCACGCTTGTTATTCCATGCAAATACTTTCATCTTCACAGGGATTGTGAAGGAACGGCGAATTTCTTCTTCGTGGACCAGGTCTTCCTTCATGTTTTTCCAGCGCTCACTTTCCTTCATGGCTCTTTCAAGAAGAGCTTCCTGACCTTCCCAGAGCTTATCCGACTGTATTTTACTGCTTTCGTGATATCTTGGTTGAATGCTGCTCAGGTGCTGTGCAACAGCCTGCTCTGCATGTTCCTGCATCTTGGGATTGATCGTGGTATATATTTTTAATCCGTCGCGGTAAATATTAAATGTTTTGCCATCTTTTCTGGAGTTTTCTTTACACCAGTTTTTCATGTAATCTCTCAGTATCTCTTTAAAATACGGGGCAATTCCATTGTTGTCATCAATTTTCTTGTAGTTCAGAGGAATGGATTCGGTCTTGATTGTTTGTGCCTGAGAGGCATTGATGTAATTATTCTTGACCATCTGATCCAGAACAATATTTCTTCTTTCTGTTGATCTGGCCAGATTCTTACGCGGATTGTAGAGCGTGTTGGCTTTAAGCATTCCAATCAATACCGCAGATTCGTTGATATTTAAATCTGATGGTTCTTTCTGAAAAAAGGTCAGGGATGCGTTTCGAATACCGTACACGTTATCCCCGAAAGGAACGGTATTCAGGTATAAAGCCAAAATTTCTTCTTTTGTGAAATTTCTTTCCAGCCTAACTGAAATGATCCATTCCTTTAATTTTTGGAGAATGCGTAATGGGGCGAAACTAGAGTAATTGGTAAATAAATTTTTAGATAACTGCTGGGTGATGGTGCTCCCACCTCCGTCTGTACCCAAGTTGAATACAGCCCTTCCAATAGCGATTCCGTCTATTCCGGAGTGATTGTAAAAACGTTCATCTTCAGTAGCTACCAAAGCATGTACTGTATATTTAGAAATGTCTTTATATTCAACACTGCTACGGTCCTGTAAGTAAAACTTTCCAATCAAACTACCATCTGCAGCAATGATTTCACTTGCTAGTGAAGCTGAAGGGTTTTCCAGCTCTTCCATCGAAGGCATTTCCCCGAATACACCCCAGAATGCAAGCATGATAACAAGGAGTACAGAAAAAATACCGGTAAAAAAAGTAATCCACAGAATTTTTACTGCTTTGGATACAGCACTTTTCTTTTTAGGTTTTGCTTCGGTGCTCATAAAAAGTAGATCTCAGAATTTACAGACAAAGTTAATCTTTTATCCACGGATTGATGACTTTTAAGAAATCATCTACATTTTGTGTGCTTTCGAGTTGTCTGACCGCAGAAGCAGGCATACTCAGTATTTTATATTTGTCAGTGGGCATGTAATATAATTGCGCCGGAACAATTGTTTTTAATTCAGCAAGGCCGGTTTCGCAAGCTTTCGATGCATGTATCTTGTCGAAAAGAATCCACCCGTAATTTCCTGTACCATTGGCCAATGTAGGTTGCACTTCTTTTATCCCGGAGAGTGTGTTGATTTTTAAATAAGTTGACATGGTTGCCTGACATTCATTTCGATAAACCGGATAAACATTGATCAGTGCAATCATCAGAAAACAGGAGTCGGAAATTGTTTCTGTTGGCTTGACAACAACAGGCTTATTGTCTGTTAATTTTAAAGAATCGGTATTTATTTGAGGTTTATTCTGATTCTCTTGTTTGACGGATAGGTTGCCTGAATTGTTTTTTGTACTATCGGTTCCGCTTATAGATGTGGTGTTTATTTGATTTTTTGTCTTGTCTGACTTTTCTGTATTCTTATCCGGTGAAGGTTGCTTTTCTTGTGAATTGTTTTTAACCGGTTGTTCGATCTTCTGCTCTTTTGGATTTGCATTTCCGTTATTCTTTACGGGTTCCTCAGCTCGTACTATTTTACTTTCACGAAGATGTTGTTCAATTTCATTTCTCCGCCGAATTACATCCTGCAGAACGATTGCCTTTTCTGCAATGGCATTGTTCTCGTATTTGGTAATTAACTGATTCAACAAATCAAGTGCAGCACTATCCTGTTTGTTATGTGCAAAGTAAACAGCTTCAATATACATCAGTTGGGGAGTCCAGTAGGTGGTTCCGTATATTGAGTCTGCCTGTATTTTGTTTTTTCTGGCTTTTTCAAAATTTCCTTCTAAGTACCATAAATAAATTTGTTCATAAGAGGCCTTCGCAACTTCCTCTGTTTTTAAATCAGCCTGGGGCTTCTTTCCTGCTTCTTGTGTATTCTGTGAAGCCAGTATATTTTTAAGGTATTCGGCATCGTCCTGATTACCGGTTTTCAGTAAACAATAGTATAGTTCACGGGTGATGGTGAGTGACGAGTCTTTACCGGGGAATCGCTTCAGTAATTCTTTGTACACATTCGCAGCTCCTTCATAGTCTTCTAGTTGATTTTTCAGGATATTGCCTTTTGAAAGCAATGCATCAAAGATACTTTGATCTGACAGCGAGACTTTTTCATCTGTCAAAGGAAGATTATATCTAAGTGATTCAATTGTCAGTTCATCCTGATCGGGCGGTGTCTGATTTACACCGTTACTGACAGATATTGGGTTGTCAACATCTCCGTCTCCGCCCGGATTGCCCGGAAAGCCCTGATTGGACATCATGATGGATGCGTCAATGGCAGCCTGTCTTCGCCAGTTGTCCATATTTGGCCGTGAGCCCCATTTGTTTTTGAACTCTGCAGGACCTTTATTTTTTTGATTATTTACATTGAAGTACCATCCTGTGTTGTTGCTTGTTGAAAAGAGATCTGTATTGCTATTTGGATTTGTCTGAGTTCCTCCCGTTCCCCCGGTTCCTGAAGTGATATTCGACGCATCTTCCTTGATTCCTTTTTCTTTTCTGAGTCTTTTTAATAATGTTTTCAAATAAGACTCACGTTCTTCTTCCGGCATTGCTGCAATGCGCCTTAAACTATCTTCCTTAATTACAATGTCCTCTTGACGAACAAGCTGGTTCAGAATGGTTTTTGTTTTTTCAATTATGGCAGCTTCAGCAGATAATTGAGGGTCTTGTAAATTTAAGCTGTCATAGCTGTTAGCAGCAAGGCGGTAGTTTTTTTGCTGCAGGGCCAGTTGACCTAATTTTAGAAAAGCGAGATTTCTTGTTGTCGATTGTGGATTCTTCTGGGAATAACGTGCACTTTTCTCAAGAAGCGAGTAAGCCAGGGATGTATCCTTTTTTTGAAGTGCAACATCAGCAGCAGCAAAAAACAAAAGGTCTTCATACCCATCAAACCGTTCTTTCTTTGTAAGTTTCAACAACTGATTTAAGGATTCATCAGTTGTTAAATTGTTTTTATTGGCCAATAGCGCATTGTTGAGTCGCGCATGTATATGCATCACCGGATCATTGGTATGTGTCTTGGCCCTGTCATAATAAACAGATGCTGCATCAGACTGGTCGGAAAGCGCATACAATTGCGCCAGCAGAAATTCTTTTCTTGCAAGCCTGGCCGGATTTTTCTCAACCGATAATGATTTTTTCAGATAAAAGGCTGAGCTATCCCACATGCTCAGGTTATAAAAACTAAAGGCAAGAGTTTCATCGAGTTGAGGATGTAATCTTTTCGGGAAAAGTTGATCCTTTTTTAATAAATAAATAAGAGAAACAGCTTCATCGTGCATGTCTTGCTCCGCATATATTTTCGCCAGCCACATCAATGCTTCATTACGCGCGGGAGGTTTGGAAAAGGTTTTTCTGATGACCCCTTTTTTTTCCTTAGAACCAACCGATACCTGGCCGTTTTTTGCATCCGCTACACCTCCAATCACAGTACGGTATTCATCCTTTTTATTCGGGTAGAAATTATAGTTGATATATTGAAAAATGTGATAGGCAGAATCAGGTTTGTCCCAGTAGTAATAGGCTTTCCCGATTAGCAAGAACAGGTCGTCGATATAGCTGTTCCTAAGATCATGCAATACAATACCTGCTGTTGCTTTCATCATCACAGAATCCAGTTCGATACTGTCTGCAGATGTTACAGAGAGTGAAAAATCATAAAAGGGGAGAAGTTTTGTGAAGTCTTCCTGATTAGCTATTTGCGCTTTTTGAACAATAGAATTTATTTTGGTTTGGGCATTGTAATAATAATTGTAATGAGAAACCATGCCGTGATAGAGGCGGCGAGGCAGGGTGAGATTTACCTGCTCTGTTTTTTCAGATCTCAGTATTTTGTCTTTGAAATTGCTTGGCTTTTTTAGTGGAACTTGATTGATCATTTGCCCATTGACTGAAAGGCATGTAATAGCCAATAAAATGGTGAACAACCATCCGATAGAAGGCTTCCGGAATAAAATTCGAAGGTTAATTATTTGAACTTTTAAAAACACCGACTCCAAAAATATCTGAAATCTTTGGAAAAAATGGGAAAACACAGGCAAATTCATCATTTTTATGAGGAATTTCAGAACTTAGCAGCTTTATGGCTCGTTTCTTCAATCTGGATCAAAAACTTAAGCGTCTTCGTAACCGGTATAGGTTACTGATTATTAATGATGATACCTTCGAAGAAGTGGTGGCCTTTAAGCTGACCAGGTTGAGCGTTTATATTGCGGCGAGCAGCCTTTTTGTTTTGCTTGTTGGCCTTACCGTGGCATTGATATCATTCACGAACCTGAAATATTATTTGCCGGGATATGGTACGCAGTCACAGCGCAAAGCCCTGGTACAGTATAAAGTAAAAATCGATTCCCTTGAACT
>JBIIPV010000021.1:0-8896 GCA_044342435.1 Lacibacter sp.
TGGAATCCTCAATCTTTTTGATGATCAGTCGTGCCAGCTCTTGCCCTGAGAAATCAGACGGAGTTGACGTGATTAATTCCACTTTATACTCATAATAACCACGCTTCACTTTATAAAAATCAACATATACCACCAATGTATTTCTAGCAATGGATGCTTTAGCCGGGCCTTTCACGATGGGCACTTCTTTTCCGAAGAAGCGTAGCCACCAGGCACTTTCCAGTTTACGCGGATTTTGATCGGCAACCAGTCCGAGTACGTATTGCTTTTTCATATTCTGTACAAAGCCGCGCTTGAAATCATTTGCCGGTATTAAGACCGTACCTGTTTTACTGCGCATCTTACGCACAATACGATCCATGGTTTTATTTTTCAGTGGGGCATAAACACCCAGAAAAGGAATCTTCATGTTAGCAGCCCAGGAAAGATTGGCCAGTTCCCAGTTGAAGTAATGTCCCAATACAAGTTGAATACTTTGATCCTTCCCTGCCCACTCGTTGATCACTTCCATATTGCCTTTCATTCTTCTGCAGATCTCTTTCTCATTCCATGAAAATATTTTAATCATCTCTGCAAATGAATCGGAGAACTGATGGTAAAAAGCTTTCATGATTTTTTTTCGCTCAACTTCTGTCTTCTCCGGAAAAGCGATCTTTAAATTCTTTGCAACAACTTCCTTCCGATAACCGGCGAGATAATATAGTATGAAATAGATCAAATCACTAATCAGATACAATACCGGCAGTGGCAGTAACGACAATGATCTCAAAAAAAAGTACACGATGTAATACATGCTCTGGTTCTGTTTATAAAACAATATCCTGCAAAAGATCACTTTTATCCGGATAGTCGGTGTTGTAATGAAGCCCCCTGCTTTCTTTCCGGAAAGAAGCGCCTTTGGTAATCAGATACCCGATGGTGATCATGTTACGCAGTTCCATCAGCTGAGGCGAAAGTACAGAATGACGGTAGAGTTCTTCCGTTTCTTCCCACAATAAATCAAGCCTTCGGGCAGCACGTTGCAAACGAATATTGTTTCTCACAATACCCACATAATCACTCATTACCTGTTGCAACTCTTTCAGACTTTGTGTAATCAGGATCATTTCCTTGGGAGCCTGTGTACCGATGGCATTCCATTCGGGCAAAGCAGGATGTGACAATGAATTGATTTTTGCAAATTGCTCAATACTATCAAGATAACTTCTGTGCGCAAACACCATGGCTTCGAGCAATGAATTACTTGCCAGTCGATTTGCGCCATGCAAACCTGTGCTTGCACATTCACCCGCAGCATATAATCCTCTGATAGATGTTTGCCCCCATTCATTGGTTTTTACACCACCGCAACTGTAATGTGCTGCTGGAGCAACAGGTATATAATCTTTCAACGGATCAATGCCTGCTTTCTTGCAGGTTTCATAAATAGTTGGGAAATGACTGATGAATTTATCAGCGGGAATCACGGTACAATCGAGCCACACATATTCGGTACCGCTTAACTTCATTTCATTGTCGATGGCACGTGCCACCACATCACGCGGCGCAAGGTCTTTACGCGCATCATAATTCAGCATAAAGGCTTCACCTTTATGATTGCGTAAAATTCCCCCTTCTCCTCTCACTGCTTCTGTAATCAGGAATGCTTGTCCTCGTTGACCAGGCCTGTAAAAAGCAGTTGGATGAAACTGAATGAACTCCATGTTTTCGATTCTTCCTTTTGCGCGATACACCATGGCTACACCATCACCGGTAGCAATAGCCGGATTTGTGGTTGTGCGATACACTTGTCCATTGCCTCCTGTAGCAAACATGGTGATCGTGGAAGAAATAATTTCGATGCGACTGGTTTTTAAATTCAGCACATATACCCCGTAACAAGTAATATCGGGTGTTGATTTAGTGATGAGGTATCCGAGATGATGTTGTGTGATGATATCTACTACAAAGTAGTAATTCACCACTTCAATGTTTGGGTATTTACTGATTTTATCAAGCAAGGCCCTTTCCATTTCTGCACCGGTAAGGTCTTTGTGATGAAGAATGCGCGATTCGCTGTGTCCACCTTCCCTGCCCAATGCATAATCGCCATCTTTTTCTTTATCAAAGCGCGCACCCCATTCAATGATTTCCTGCAAACGGGATGGTCCTTCTTTTACGACGAGATCAACAATTTCCTTCTTGCACAAACCATCACCAGCAATGAGTGTGTCTTCAATATGTTTGTCGAAGCTGTCGTTTTCAAGATCATTCACAACAGCAATACCGCCTTGAGCATATTTTGTATTGGTTTCGTCGGCCGATTTGGTAACGATCAGTATTTTTTTATCGGGACAAGCCTCTGCTACTTTGATGGCATAAGTCAAACCTGCAATGCCGCTGCCTATAACGAGAAAATCTGTTTGCTGCATAGTAAAAATGAAATCAGTTATTGGTTATCCGTAGACAGTTATTGGTTTTGGGTTTGAATATATTATTCATTTATATCCCCATAGCCATGGGTTTAAACCCATGGCTATGGGGGACAATTTGGTTTACCTGCCAACCGCTACCGGCTCCACCCATGCACCGTTTTCTTTCAATAAAAGAATCAATTCATCAACAGCTACTTCGCTGTCGATATTTCGCTTGACAATTTCTTTGCCTTTGTATAATGTAATTTTTCCCACACCGCTTCCCACATATCCGAAATCAGCATCGGCCATTTCACCCGGACCGTTTACAATACAACCCATGATCGCAATCTTCACCCCTTTTAGGTGATGTGTGACAGAACGGATTTTTGCGGTTGTTTCCTGTAAATCAAACAAAGTACGACCGCAACTCGGACAAGAAATATATTCAGTTTTGGAAATGCGTGTACGTGTTGCCTGAAGAATGCTGAAAGCTGTCTGATTCAAAAACTGCTCCATCGTTTCTTCATCGTTTTGTCCGGCCGTAGTATATCTTCTTCCTCCAAGTCGCGCATGCTCTTCCTGAAAATGAACATTGCTTTCATTTGTCATACCCAAACAAACCCCATCACCCATTCCATCCAGCAACAATGCACCAGTTTCCGTTGAGAAATGAATCAAGTGCTCATCTGCTGTTTGCCAGTTGCTATCGGTCATCAATAGCACCGGATTATTGATGCCCTTCTGCATCAACTCCACAAACATCCTTCTAACACTCTGCATGGCATTCCGGTTTTTGCTAGATAAACACAATACAACAGTAGAATCATTTGAAAGTGTTTCTAAAAAAGTATAATCATTGATCGGTGTCTCATCGCTGAAACAATCAACCATCACAAAATTCTGATGCTGACTCTTGCGTTCCGACTGAGCATAGCCGCTATCCATAAACAACGGAACATATTTCTCTTCACCACCAGGAGCAGCAGACGATTGACTCCATGTATCGGGATAAACAATCACTTTTAATGTACCCGGCAATTCAAAATCAAGCAAGCGATTTCCTGTAAACAAATAATCAGCTGCCTGGTCGCCAATACTCCACTTATCAGTAGCAACATCGTATTTATAACCGATTCTTTCCAATGATGCAGGGGTGATTTCATCAACATGACTATAATCGGCAACCACAACAGGAACCTGTCCGCCTCCGATATTACCCACTGAAAAAGAGTGACGTCTTTTGTATTCAAAAGGTGAATAAGGAAGACGATCAACAGCAGGTACTGCAACAGAAATTTTTTCGGTATTTAACTGATAACGTTTAACAAGATCACGGCAAACAGGTATTTCAAATTCAGGATCTTCGGTTAAACTTACCCGTACGGTATCGCCGATGCCATCTTCAAGTAAAGTACCAATACCGGCTGCGCTTTTCACACGACCATCTTCTCCGTCGCCGGCCTCCGTAACGCCCAGATGAAGCGGGTATGCTTCTCCAAATTCTTCCATCATGGTATTTGCCAGCAAGCGGTATGCCTGCACCATCACCTGCGGATTGCTGCTTTTCATACTAAGTACGATCTGATGAAACTGCTCATCGCGTGCGACGCGCAGAAACTCCATCGCACTTTCTACCATACCAATGGCGGTGTCGCCGTAACGACTCATAATTCTGTCGCTCAGTGAACCATGATTGGTGCCGATGCGCATGGCTGTACCGTATTCCTTGCAGATGCGCACCAAAGGTGTAAATCGTTCTCTGATTCGATCTATTTCTTCAAGATACTCGGCATCCGTATAATCGATTTGTTCAAACTTCTTTTTATCGACGTAATTGCCCGGATTGACACGCACTTTCTCTACGATACGTGCAGCGATTTCAGCAGCATTGGGTGTAAAATGAATATCCGCAACTAACGGTGTATGATAACCGCGATTTCGAAGTTCATTTTTGATGACCAGCAGATTTTCTGCTTCTTTTTTTGAAGGAGCCGTGATGCGTACCAACTCTGCACCGGCTTCGATGCACCTGATCGTTTGCGCAACAGTGGCTGCTGTATCCATGGTGTCGGTGGTGGTCATGGTTTGCACACGAATCGGATGTGGGTATCCAAGGAGAAGGTCGCCGATACGCACTTCTCTGGTATTTAAACGTTGATAGTTTGTAAGCGAAGGAGTATAATACTGCATGTGTTATAAATAGTAGATAAGCTACCTCTGCAAATTAACAAAGAAAGCGTCGGATGGTTCTCAGTTATCCGTTGACAGTTTTCTGTTATCTGTTAATATTGCCCAAAAGCCTAAATGAACAAATAACTTGAGAGAATTTCGGACTTAAATCTTATTTCTTCCCTTCCAAAAACCCATAGTGCTTGAGTAATTCCTTCAGAAGAGGATCCCTGTTTTTCAGTATGTCATACTGTGGATCTTTCGATTCCATGAGTAATACAAAGAAATAAGGATGACGATTTTCTTCGATCCATCCTACCACCCAACCGATATTTTGATCGGGAGCTGATTTGGTCCATCCTGTTTTATAGCTTAGTTGATAAAGTGTATTGCTTTCGCGCAGCATCACTTTTTTGACAATTTCCTGGGTGCGTTTCTGGAAAGGCAGTTGTCCGAAATACAGGCGTTTGACCAGGCCAAGCTGTTCATCCGGAGAAATCTGAAGCGTGTTATTCAGCCAAAAAGAATCGATGGCTCCGCTGATGTTTTTATTGCCATAAGACAAAGTATCCATCCAGTATTGCATGGTGTCTCTTCCAATACGTCTGGCGACCTCCTGATAATAAGGGACACAGGAGTACTCAAAAGCCTGCGCCATATTGAGATCCTGGTTCCAGTTAGCGAAACTGCGCTCTACCCCATCCCAGGGAATGACCATCTTTTCATCGAATATGCGGCCGGTTTCGAGGCCTATGAGGGAATTGACAATTTTAAAAGTAGAAGCCGGGCAATATCTTTTCCGGTAAACTGCGGTATCAGAGATGATGAAATTTGCATCGGCATTATTAAGCAAAGCAAATGTTCCGGTCACTTTATACTTGTCGAACAAAGGTTTTACATCATCATCAACCTTGAGATTGTTGATACTGCATCCGGAAATGAAAACAAAAGACAGGAATAAGATAAAAAGGGAAAGACGCATCTTTTTTTTTGCAAAGGTAATATCAGATACCTGAGTATCAATCTTTCTTTCCAATAACACCCATCTCCTTGCCAACCTGGATAAAAGCCGAAATAGCTCTATCGAGATGTTGCTGCGTATGCGCTGCACTAAGCTGCACCCGAATACGAGCTTGGCCTCGCGGAACGACAGGAAAAAAGAAACCGATCACATAAATTCCCAGTTCAAGCAATCGGGCTGCAAACTGCTGAGCCAGCACTGCATCATATAGCATAATGGGAACAATCGGGTGATCGCCGGGCTTGATATCAAAACCGGCTTCGGTCATCTTATCTCTGAAATATCTTGTATTGTATTCCAGTTGATCGCGCAGTTCGGTGGTTTCACTCAGTAAATCCATCACTGCAATGGAAGCTCCCACGATGCTCGGTGCGAGGGTGTTGGAAAAAAGGTAAGGTCTTGAACGCTGACGAAGCATTTCGATGATTTCTTTTCTTCCGCTGGTAAAACCACCGCTGGCACCCCCAAGGGCTTTTCCAAGTGTTCCGGTGATGATATCTATCTTCCCCATTACTCCTCTGTATTCGTGCGTGCCTCGTCCTGTTTTCCCAAGAAAACCACTGGAGTGACATTCATCGACCATGATGGCCGCATCGTATTTTTCTGCAAGTCTAACTATTTCGTCGAGTTGGGCTATGGTACCATCCATGCTGAAGCTCCCGTCCGTCACAATCACGCGCGTACGAGCCTCTGCTGCTTCAATCAATTTTGCCTCAAGATCCAGCATGTTGTTATGTTCATAACGAAACCTTTGTGCCTTGCACAAACGAACCCCATCAATGATGCTCGCGTGATTCAGCGCATCGCTGATGATGGCATCCTGTTCCCCAAACAAGGGTTCGAACACGCCACCGTTTGCATCAAAAGCAGCAGCATAGAGGATCGTGTCTTCCGTTCCCAGAAATTTAGAAATCTTAGCCTCCAGTTCTTTATGAATATCCTGGGTACCGCATATAAACCGTACGCTGCTCATGCCAAACCCCCGGCTGTCGATATATTTTTTAGCGGCTTCCGTTACTTTTGGATGAGAGGACAATCCCAGATAATTGTTCGCACAAAAATTGAGAACAATTTTCCCATTTACTTTTATTTCGGGGCCCTGCGGACTTTCAATGATGCGCTCTGATTTAAATAATCCGGCATTGCGGATTTCATCTAATTCGGAAGCGATGCGACTTACAAAAGATTCATTCATGGCAAACTAAATAAAGGTGAAGGCAAAAGTAAGACGAAAATAAAGACCGGTTATGAAATGCCCATCACGAAAATTTGATGCCCGCTTGGATGAATATTAGGATATTACAAATGGCAAATGAAAAAATCATATAACCGTTCTAATAAAATGCGTTCTTAATTGCTGATTTTTCATTGGCATCCCTAATTTTAAAAAATACTAAGCGAAGAATATTGTTGTTATTTGCCTTCTTTCAGATTAAAAGAACCAAACCTGTTGGAATACATCACTTGTATTATTGTTACTTTCTTTGTCATTGCTACAAAGAAAGTAACCAAAGAAAAATCTAGGCAAACCCGATCGCTCCGCGCGGTTTGCCGGGCTCACGCGCCTTACACAGCATGGATATTCAGGATATTTTCAATTTAATTGTTTCATTTTCAATCAATTATGAGCGAATATGAGCAGATTATTATGAACGCTTAAAAGAGCAACAGTTTATCAATAACTATATATTTGAAATAACCATAACGATTGGCAAATACCAACGGCGGCGATAAAAAAGAGTAAAACTTATAACCACGAAAGCAATAACTATTTGTATTTAAAAGAAAATTTCAAACAAATTGTAACTTTTCAAAGACATAATCGTAAATCACTTGTTTAAATTGAACAAAGATTAATTCATGACGGCCAAAACTTTCAACGAATGGGTAAATCTATACGCCGATGGGGTGTATAGGTTTATTCTGAAAAATTTGCGCCATGAAGAAGATGCCCGTGATATTGTGCAGGGTGCATTTGAAAAACTGTGGATCAACCGTGAACAGGTGTCGGCAGATACGGCGAAATCCTATCTTTTTACCATTGCCTACAACCTGATGATTGACCACATCAGGAAAAGCAAACGAACTGAACTGAAAGACAATTTTAAAGAAGAATCAAGAATTGAGTATTTCAAAGGGAGGGAACTGAAAGAGATTCTTAATGAAGCTCTGTATAAACTTCCGGAAAAATTCAGAAGCCTCGTGCTATTGAAAGATTACGAAGGATACAGTTACGAAGAGATTGGAAAGATTACCGGACTGAGCAGCAGCCAGGTGAAAGTATATCTGCACCGGGCAAGATTACAGCTGCGTGAATACCTTGTAAGTGTTGAAAAAAATATTGAATGATTAACCGCCACAACATAGAAGAATGGATGCTCTTGTATGCAGACAATGAGTTGTCTGAAGCAGACAGGGTTGATGTGGAGTTTTTCATCAGCAAGAATCCGGATCTGAGGGAAGAATTTCAAACAATTCTGGAATTGCGTTTTACTCCGGAAGAGAAAACCAATCCGGACCTTTTGCTATCACTCTATAAGCAAGAGACAACCCTTTCTCAGCAGGATATTGCAGCGATCATTGATTATGTAGACAATGAAGGAAATATAGGAGAAAGAAATAATACGGAAGAAAAAATAGTTTCTGATACAACATGGAAAGCTTATCACAAGACGATTGTATGCACCAGATTGCAACCCGACCTGAACATCATTTTTCCTGATAAGGAATTGTTATACCGAAAAGAGCGTCCTAAATCAGTAACAATCAATATGACGTTTCTGATTCGCGCCGCAGCTGTTCTATTATTAATCGCTTGCGGCATCTGGATGTCAACTCAGTTTAATCGGGACAAAACTGTTGTTAAGGATATCAGGAAAAACCAAATGAACAAAACAGAAAATAATATAGCAGTTATCTCCTCGAATGATACAGTGACTTTGACATCAACCAAAACGGAAGACCCCCATCCGTCTTCTAACCAGCATTCAATTACTTATAATGCAGGATTTAACCCGAATGAAACATCCTCTCTCATTGAAAGAAACGCGGAAACAACAAATACAGATAAAGAAGAAAAAACAGAAGAGATAGCGGAAATAGAGATGATACAGATTGAAGACCCCGCATATACTTCAACAGAACCTCCAATTGTAAATGTCCGACAAAATCAAAAATCACAAATTCCCGGGCAGGTTTATACGATCTCTTCTTCTGAAACAATTGAACATCCAAATAAAATACAAGGAGTTTTTAAACAAGTTAAGAGAACATTTAACCGCAGGCTGAATCACATCATTGGCGATGAGCC
>JBIIPV010000022.1:0-8849 GCA_044342435.1 Lacibacter sp.
TTTCTCATGTTCAAACACCCAGGTTTTCAACGTGGCATCTTTCTCTTCGGAAATGAGTCCCTCGTTTAAAGAAAAGCAGACATAATGAATTCTTTTACTGCCGGCTATATCAAGTCCTTCATAATGCGTTTTAATCCCCAATTCCTTTTTTTCCAGTGGGGCACTGTACAAGTCGGTAGTCGAAGAATGAATAATGAGCTGATAAAGTGAAATGACTTCCAGGGTAAAATTGTAAAGAACCGGAGAGTCTGTTTTAAGATGAATGCGTGCGTCTCTTTTTAAAAACGATTGGTAAAGGCGTAAATATTTCGGATGCGTGAGTCTTTTTTTGTGTTTCGATGCACGCAATTGAGGATCCGGAAATGTGATCCATATTTCTTCTGCTTCATCCGGGGCAAAATAGGAGGCAATCCGGTCAATTTGTGTCCGCATGAAAGCAACATTGCTTAGTCCATCGTTCATCGCTTTCTTCGCACCCACCCATATCCGATTGCCTTTCTGATCAATGCCAATGAAATTTCTTTCCGGGTATAATTCGGCAAGCCCGACAGCATATTCTCCTTTGCCGCATGCAAGCTCAAGCGTAATGGGGTGTGAATTTTTAAAAACAGTCAACCAGTTGCCGGCAATATTTTCCGGATATTGAAGTACGTTTGAAAATGTAGTTAATTCAGCGAAGCGCTGTAGTTTTTTCTGACCCATGAGCCGGCAAAGGTACTATCAATAAAAAAATAATCAGTCGAGCTGATACAAATGAAGAGCTGCCATCTCTTCAACCGTTTGTCTGTGGTTGCTGAGGCGCGGCACTTTGTGTTGCCCGCCCAGTTTTCCTTTTTGTTCCAACCATTTATGAAATCCTCCCTTTTCTACTGTTCGTATAACGGGTGCTCTTAAGGCAATGTCTTTTTCTCGCTTCGCTTCGTAATCGCTGTTTAATTGTTTTAGTGCGTTGTCAAGTTCAAAGCCGAATTGATTCATGTTGTTTGGCTCTCTTTCAAATTCTATCAGCCATTCGTGTGCGCCGTTGTTGTGATCGCTGAAATAAACAGGTGCGGCAGTATATTCGGCAACAACAGCATTTGTTTGTTCGCAGGCCATTGCTATAGCCCGGTCGGTATTGTCAATAATCAATTCTTCTCCGAAAGCATTGATGAAGTGTTTTAATCTTCCGCTTACTCTGATACGAAAAGGTTGAAGTGAAGTAAATTGTACAGTATCGCCTACAATATATCGCCACAACCCTCCATTTGTACTAATTACAGGGGCATATTGACGATTTAGTTCAACCTGTGACAGGCCTACTGTTTTAGGGAAACGTGAGCCGTATTCTTCAAGCGGCATGAATTCATAAAAAATCCCATGATCTGCGAATAATAGCATACCGTCTTCTCCGGGTTGATCCTGTGCAGCAAAAAATCCCTCACTTGCATTGTACATTTCCAGATAATTGATGGGTTTGCCGATCAGTTTTTCCATTTGCTCACGGTATGGAATAAACGAAACACCACCATGCAGGTACAACTCCAGCTCCGGCCATACTTCTGAGATGTATTTCTTTCCTGTTTTTTCAAGGATCCTTCTGAATAATACGATTGTCCAGGTCGGCACTCCGGAGATAGATGTGATGTTTTCAGGGATGGTTGCATCGGCGAGCCGTTCTATCTTCTCTTCCCATTTATCCATCAATGCAATTTCCAGCTCCGGTGTTCTGAGCCAGTTGCTCCAGAAAGGTGCATTTTGCATGAGCACCGCGCTTAAGTCTCCGAAGTGAATTTGTTCATTGATCCTGCTCACGCTGTGGCTACCGCCGATGACAAGTCCTTTTCCGGTTAGCAAATTAGAAGCCGGGAAATTTTCATAGTAAAGGGTAAGTACATCTTTCGCAGCTTTGTAATGTCCATCTTTCAAACTCTCTTCGCTCACCGGAATAAACTTGCTTTTATCACTTGTGGTGCCGCTGCTTTTGGCAAACCACTCTACAGGTGTTGGCCATAAGATGTTTTCTTCTCCTGCCAGCATCTGTTCGATATATGGTTTCAGGTCTTCATACTCATGTACAGGAACCGTTGATTTGAACTCAGCAACAGAAAATAATTTTCCAAACTGATATTGATGTCCAAATTGCGTGTATTGTGCTGAGGTAACAAGGTCTTGTAATACTTCACGCTGAGCCGACTGTGGATTGTTCATCCATGCATCTATCCGCCACATACGCAGGCGGGCAAGGCGGGAGATAGCAGGACTCAGGATTTTCATACTGGGAAGATAGAAAACTTAATGAACCAAATCAATGATTGTTGTTTTCATTTATGTGTTGTTGCAATTCCGCTTCTTCGTGCAGATAATCTTTTCTTTTCAGCTCAAAATTCCGGCCAAGATAGAGGCGTCTTACTTGTTCGTCCTCTGCCAGTTCTTCGGCGGTGCCATGTTTGAATATTTTTCCATCGATCAGGAGATAGGCACGATCGCAGATTGACAAGGTTTCGGTTACATTGTGATCTGTGATCAGGATACCGATATTTTTATATTTCAGCTTCGCAACTACCGATTGTATGTCTTCTACTGCAATGGGATCTACCCCTGCGAAAGGTTCGTCGAGTAGAATAAACTTTGGATCTACGGCCAGGGCCCGGGCAATTTCTGTTCTTCTCCTTTCTCCACCGCTCAGTGAGTCGCCCATGTTTTTTCGTACATGATGCAAACCGAATTCAGAAAGCAATTCTTCCAACTTCTCCTTTTGTGCCGCACGGCTCAGCCCCGACATTTCCAGTACTGCAGAGATATTGTCTTCCACGCTTAATTTACGAAATACACTTGCCTCCTGAGGTAAATAGCCAATGCCTTTTTGTGCACGCTTATACATCGGCATCCGTGTGATGTTTTCTTCATTCAGGAACACTTCCCCTTCATCCGGCTTAACAAACCCGACAACCATGTAAAATGTGGTCGTCTTTCCGGCACCATTGGGACCGAGCAACCCCACGATTTCTCCCTGATTAACATCAATGCTTACCTGGTTTGCAACGGTTCTGTTGCGGTAGCGTTTCACGAGATTTTTAGTATGGATAGAGAGCGACAATGGACAATCTGTTTTGACGCAAACTTACCAATAATCTCAGGAACATCAGACGGAAGCCGCAAATCATTCATAAACAATGTTTGAAGAAGCGGAGCGGCTGCTTTATGTTTGCATGAATATTGTTGCACATGAAGGTTACACAACACATAGAACAGGCGAAAGGAACGCTGGTTTCTTTTGAAATTCTGCCGCCATTGAAAGGCAAGACGATCAACTCTATTTTTGATCACCTTGATCCTTTGATGGAATTCAAGCCCTCATTCATTAATGTAACCTATCACCGTGCCGAGCATGTATTCAAGAAAAAATCAGACGGCACTTTTGAAAAAGTAGAAGTCCGCAAGCGCCCGGGCACTGTTGGCATTTGTGCGGCTTTGCAAAATCATTACAACATTGATGCGGTCCCACATCTGATATGTGGCGGTTTTTCGAAAAGGGAAACGGAAGATGCTTTGATAGACCTAAATTTCATCGGAGTGCAAAATGTGCTTGTTCTTCGCGGGGATGCAGCTAAGAACGAAACTTTTTTTGAGCCGCATGCAGAGGGAAATAAATATGCGATTGATCTTTTAAAACAGACCATCAACCTGAACAACGGCATTTATTTGGAAGAGGATATCCGTGATGGGTTCCGCACTGATTTCTGTGCCGGTGTTGCGGGTTATCCCGAGAAGCATTTCGAAAGTCCAAATATGGAAATTGAAATGCAGCGTTTAAAAGAGAAGGTGGATGCGGGTGCAGAATATATTATGACACAGATGTTTTTTGACAACCAGAAATTTTTCTCTTTCGTCAAAAGTTGTCGCGATATAGGAATCACCATTCCAATCATTCCCGGTTTGAAACCGCTTACCTCAAAGAAACAATTGTCTGTTATACCCCGTACGTTTCATGTTGACATTCCAACCGAATTAAGCAACGAGATGATGCGCGCAAAAACAGATGATGACTGTAAAAAGGTTGGAACCGAATGGTTGATACAACAATCTAAAGAACTCAAAGAATTTGGTGTGCCGGTATTGCATTACTACACACTCGGAAGCCCGAAAGTGATTTATAATGTAGTGAAGGAAGTTGTTTAAGAAAACAACAGGCATTTATTTTTTTAGCCCGTCGATCAGTTTCCGAAGTTCTACTTCATTGATTTTTACAGGATATTTCTTTTTCAGATCTCCGATCCAGTTTTCTTCGAGTATTTGCTGGTAGTCATTGATGACAAGTCCTTTTGCTGCTTCAAAATTTCTCTGTTCTCCGCCAGGATATTTTTTGATGATGTATGAAAAAGTGGAAGATCCGTCTCCTGAATTGGTTTCAATCGCGGTAAATGTTCTCTCTTTTAAATTATTTATTTCTCCGGTTATTGGAAGTTGGGTGATTTCAAATCGTCCGCTGTCTGCAAGGGCATATCCACCCAACCTCTCCATATATTCTTTCCAAAGCAAACTGTTCGACTGCATCATCTGCAATGCTTTATTTGCTGTTGCCGTATCTGCACAATTGAAGATGATGGCATCTGCACTGGGGGCCCAGGTATATTTCAATTTGTTTTTTTCATAGTATGCGGCCAGTCCAGTACTGTCGGTTGGTGCCTTGCTCCAAATATTTCTTTCCATCACTTCAAACAACAGACTGCCTTCCGTGAATTCCTGTATTTGGTAACTGAATTCAGGATTCATTTTTTCGAGGCGGTCTTTATAATATTGCTCAATCGTTGTTTCCGTGAATTCTTTCATGAGCTCTTCCCATCCGTCGAGGCTTCCTCCGCCAGACATGCTTTGTTTGTTCTT
Source organism: Lacibacter sp. (assembly GCA_044342435.1). Taxonomy (GTDB): domain Bacteria; phylum Bacteroidota; class Bacteroidia; order Chitinophagales; family Chitinophagaceae; genus Lacibacter. The sequence continues at coordinate 4,867 of JBIIPV010000022.1, forward strand.
CACAAATGTGAACCAGTCTTCAACGGTGATGGTTTTTTCTTTTAACTGAAACAGATTTTTTTTCCGGTTGTCCTGATACATTTTTGTGTATTGCTCCGACAAGAGCAACGAATCTGACAATACCCATAATTTCTGCGCATCATAAGGGAGTGCTTTATATCCTGAAGATTTGCGCATTTCATCGCGGTGTTTTTGCTCAACGATTTTTATACGTGGGTTGGCATTGACTTTATCAGTCCATATTTGTAAAGTTTCCGGGTCGCTCAGGATTTTTTCATTTTTCTTTAGAGAGATGCGCTTTACAATATGCCATCCGAAAGATGTTTTGAATGGAGCGGTTATTTCCTCATTTTTTTTCAGAGAAAAAACACTGCGGGCAAAAACCGGATCGCAGTCTGAATACGAAAACTCGGGCATAACACCTGCTGTTTGAAATGTAAACTTGTCATTACTCCAAATTTGTACTGCTTCTTCAAACGCGTAACCTTTTTGCAGTAATGCGTACACACTGTCTGCTTTTGCACCGATTCTGGATTTCTCTTCCTGCGTGGCATCAGGAGGTATGGCAAATAAGATCTGTGCAGCTGTCATTTGGCCAGAATGATCTCTTTTGTTTGTGACTTTGAAAATATGCCAACCCTTGTTACCTGCAACCGGCGAAGAATATTCTCCGGGTTTCAGACTATAAACAATATTTTCCAGCTCATAAGGAAGAGAGAAGACGGAAATGTAATCGAGAAATCCGTCGGTGGCTTTTACATAATCATCAGTTGAATAAGTTCTGCTGACGACTGAAAATTCATTTCCCTTTTTCAGATCCTGCCAGGCTTTCTCGATATTTTTTTTCGCTGTAGCACTGTCGTTGTTATAGGCAATAAATACATGCGAAACTTCTAATTCATACAACCCTCTTTCATAAGCCTCCTGAATCATTTGTTTGCTGTAATCCTGTCGGGTCATATATTGCTCTGCCAGTTGTCCGCGAAATCCTGCTATATCGTTTTTAAGATTCACGAGTGTATCCATACGCTGATCGCGTGCAGCCTGCACTTTCAGTTTAAAGCGAATATAAAGCTCGAGGTATTCGCGCACCGACTTCTCATCTTTCTGACCTAAGTTATTTTTATTGAATGCACGAAGAAATTCATCGGCATTCATTTTTTTGGTACCGTAGGTAAAAAGCACCTGTCCATCACACACATTGATTAGAAAAACCAAAAGGGAAAATAAAATGACGCGCATAAGATTCAATTAATTTTGAGTGTTGCTTTGTGTTTCCTGAAATTCAATAAAATCCTGCACCTGTTCAGGTGTGATTTTCTTAGCGATGATTCGCTTCTCCTTATCGAGTAAGTAAATGGTTGGAGTTTGATATACATCGTAGTTCTGACGGAAGTTAGGAATGTTTTTTCTTCTTTCTTCTTCACGCATAACGAATGGCTGGTAAAGATGTACCCACTCTGTCAGTTTGTGTTCATTGATGTATCCGGTCCATTTTGCTTTTACCGCCGGCCATTTACTTTGATCTGTGCGGATGGTGTCAACCAATACGCCAACCAGTTTGATTCCTTTCTTATTCCAACCTGCTTTATAAAGGCTGTCGATGAGGGGCACTTGTTCTCTGCAATGTCCGCAATCAGGATCCCAAAATACCACGAGTGTATAGGGGCTGACAATACCATAAAGATTTTTTGGGCGATCGTCTTTATCCAGTAGTGCAAGTTCAGCTGCCGGTTCGCCGACGATATTTCCCATTAAGTTATAAGCCCTGTTGTAGATGAGTATGCTGTCTTTTTCATTGAGCCAGGTGACCTGGTCGCTCAGGTAATATTTCTGAAACAAATGAAGAAATACCACATCCAGCCCCATATATTTTGAAGCCATGTATTCATTGGTGAAACGACTGATGTAATATTTAAACATCGTTGTATCGGTACGGCTGTATAAAATAAAACGGTCGATTTCCAGCTTCAGGCTGTCTGGATGGCGAAATACCACTTGCTCCATGTATTTCATAAGTCTGGATTCAAATACCGGTGTACGGAGCAGCCGAATATCAGAATATGAAATATCTTTCCAGTATTCTTCTTTGTATCGCGAAACTGCATTTAGCGTATCCTGTCTCAAAGAGCCTTCCACTTTATACTCGGGTTCACGCATCAGCCGAAACATCAGCGATAAAAAAGCATCGGGGTTGGCAACAATGAAACTATCGCGCCATTTTTGGGCATTTTCAAATGCACCATTCATCTTCTTTTGTATCGGCAGGCTGTCTTCTTTTGTTTTGGCAAGTTTTAAATCTTCTCTCCACTTTTCAAAGTCTTTAAAGAGGATGTTGTTGATTTTTTGATAAGCCTGCAGTTCGTCGTTTTCTTTGGAGTCCGATATTTTTACTAATGAAAAGGAGGTATCAATCGATACTGAAAAATGCTGATTTTTGTCAATCACCACATCAAAGAACCTCGCTTTGTCAGGATCAACGAGAATGTAAAGTCCGCCGGGAAGGTTTTTTTTACCCTCAAAAACAGCAGTACCGGATTTGTCCATGAGCGCAGAGTCCTGCAGGTATTTCATTTCACCGAAATAATATCCCAGATATAGATATCCTTTTCCATTTTTCATCGTTGCCTTGATGCGGTATCCCTGAGCACACAGGCTCATGAATCCGAACAGGGCAGTGAGGCAAAAGAAAAAGCGCAGTTTCATAATGAGGAGTCAAAATTATTTAAAAAGCATATACTATAAGTGAAGGATTTGCAAAGGTTGGGAACCTAACTTTGCGCCGTGAGAAAGCCAAAGAAAATTCAGATCATTCCTCAGGTGTTAATAGAAGACTATGCTGCTGAGGGTAAGTCGCTTGCCCGCGTTGACGGAAAGGTGATTTTCGTAGAAGGAGCGGTGCCGGGCGACATAGCCGACCTGCGTATTACCAAAAGCAAGAAAGACTGGGCCGAAGCTTTTGTTCAACATTTTCATACGCTCTCACCCCAGCGTGTATCTCCTTTCTGTACGCATTTTGGCACTTGCGGTGGTTGCAAATGGCAGATGTTGCCTTATGCCGAACAGCTAAAATACAAGCAAAGAGAGGTAGAGCAGCAGTTGAAACGAATCGGCAAGCTGGAAATACCAGCCTTGCAACCTATCATCGGCTCAGATGCTTCCACCCATTACCGCAACAAACTTGAATTTACATTTAGTAATAAGAGATATCTGACCAAGGAAGAGCTCAATGAGCGACTAAAACTGAGATCTGTACATCAAGGTGAAGGACAAGAGACCCCCGAAGATCCGGCACTTGGTTTTCACGTACCACGCTTATTTGATAAGGTCATTGATATTGAAACCTGTCACCTGCAACCCGAACCCAGCAATGCCATTCGTTTGTTTATCCGGCAGTTTGCGATCGAACACAGCTTTTCTTTTTATGATATTCGCGCACATGAGGGATGGCTACGGACCCTGATCATCCGCACCTCTTCATTGGGAGAAACAATGGTGAATCTTACTTTTGGCCATGACAATGAATCGGATAGATGTCTTTTATTTGATGCTTTGTTAAAGGCCTTTCCGCAAATCACAACACTTGTTTATACCATCAATCCGAAATGGAATGACAGTATACACGACCTTGATCCGGTTACTTATTACGGAGAAGGTTATATGAAGGAAAAGCTCGGATCGTTCATCTATAAAATCGGCCCGAAGTCTTTTTTTCAAACCAATACGGCCCAGGCTGAAAAATTATATGAAGTCACAAGGACTTTTGCAGGGCTTACGGGCAATGAAATACTCTATGATTTGTATTGCGGCACGGGAAGCATTGGCATCTTTTGCAGCCGGGAGGCCAAAAAAGTAATTGGTGTGGAAGTAATTGCCGAGGCCATTGAAGATGCATATCAAAACGCAAGGTTGAATGATCTACACAATGTTTCTTTTTTTGCAGGCGATGTGGTTGATGTTTGTACTGATGCATTTTTTACTGA
>JBIIPV010000023.1:0-8558 GCA_044342435.1 Lacibacter sp.
TTATCTCATTAGCACATTATCTCATTAGCACATTATCTCATTAGCACATTATCTCATTAGCACATTATCTCATTAGCACATTATCTCATTAGCACATTAAATACCTCTCTTCCACAGATTTCCAGTTTACTACTTTCCACCAACCGGAAATATAATCAGCTCTTTTATTTTGATATTTCAGATAATAAGCATGTTCCCAAACATCCAGACCCAGTAACGGCATTCCCTTCATCTCCGAAATATCCATCAAAGGGTTGTCCTGGTTAGGGGTAGAACCAATGCGCAGTTGTTTGTCTTTGTCGGCATATAACCATGCCCATCCACTCCCGAATCTGTTTTTTCCGGTATCAGTGAATTGTGACTGAAAAGATTCTATACTTCCGAATTTTTGTATCAATTCTTTTTTGAATTTTCCATCTTCCAATACAGATCCACCCTTGCACATACATCTCCAAAAAAACTCGTGGTTGTAATGCCCGCCGCCATTGTTTCTGAGTTTCATAGAGTACTTAGATATTGCAGGGAATATTTTTTCAAGCGGCTCTTTCATATTGACTCCTTCAGCTTTTGCAGCTTCACGCAGGGTTGAAGCATATGCAGCAGCATGACGGCTGTAATGGATCTCCATGGTCATCGTATCAATAGCCGGCTCCAGGTCTGAGTATGCATAAGGCAAAGGTGTTTGTTCGTAACCGGTTGTTCCTTCATTTCTTTTGCCGTCTCTCGCAAATAAAGAAGAGGAGGCTAGTCCTGTGATTGAAACGATCGTTGCTGTCTTGGAGATATCCGAAATAAAACGTCGGCGATTATAGGGGGAAGACATTTTTTTATTTACAAATTACAACCAAAGGAATTAATTACCATCTTTTTGCTTTCTGATTCGCATCATCTTCCACTTTGAAAGAAACCGATAATAGAATTCTGCATTAAAAAGCTGGGAGTCTTGCATGGCCTTGTAAGTCAGAAATATACCCACGGGTATCAGGATGGCCGTAGAGAGCCACATGCCGGCAAAAGCAGACAACACACCTTCTTTCACCATTTTCTCCCCGCTTGTATTCAAAATATGAAATAGAATAAAAAACAATACAGATATCACAAGGGGCAATCCAACTCCTCCTTTTCTGATAATTGAACCGAGTGGGGCTCCAATGAGAAAAAGAACAATACAGGCGAAAGACAATGTGAATTTACGATGCCTTTCCAGGTCATGAAACCTAATTTGTCGCTGCCATTCCTTATGGTCATAAGACAAAAGTTCTGCTTTTGATTTCAGCGTGTTGATCTTTGATTCGGCTTGCGTATAAACACTTCTTTTTAAACTGTCAGGTATGTATGTTTTTATGGATTTAAAATCGGGAATAGCTGCCGGGTTGGCTTTTATTTTAACAGCAGGCGTATCCATCCCCGTCAGTTCCTGAAGTGTTTTCCCAGAACTCACGAGTGCTGAATCTGAAACTTTGGTTAAGGAGTCTACAACAGTGGTGAGTTGGCGAATACTCAGCATTTTGTAATAGCGCTTAAAGGTTGAATCAGCACTCTTTGAAATTTGAAATGAACTGAGATCAAACACTTTCTTATAGCTTTTAAAGCCTAGTCGGTAAAATTCTGTTTGTGTAGTACCTGCCGGTCCTTTTTCCTGATAGCGCCAGCCATTCTTCAAATCAAAATATAAAAACCTGCGGTCCTGAGAAATTGTCATCACTCCTTCTTCTGCCGTAATAACCTGATCCTGTAGGTTGTAACTGTGTTCATAAATCAGGATATCCTTAATGAGGGTGTCATTTACTTTCTTTCCGATCTTCATCGTGTAGCCATCGAGCTTGCTATAAAAAACACCTTCTTTGATGTCGAAAGCGGGTTTGGCAACACGTATGTCATAAAGCAAGGTTCTCATTTTTAGTTCCGCCACGGGAATCACATAGTTTGCGAAAAGAAATGCAACAATGGCCAACATACCCGACATCAAAAATACAGGACGCATAAATCGGATCAGGGGAATGCCCGCACTTTTGATCGCTACCAGTTCAAAGCTTTCACTGAGATTGCCGAATGTCATGATAGAAGACAACAATATACCTAGCGGAAGAGCAAGTGGCACCAGGGTAGCGGACAAGTAAGAGATAAACTGCAACAAGGTGAAAGTATCAATTCCTTTTCCTACGAATTCATCTATATAAAGCCAGAAAAACTGAACCACCAGTACAAATAGTGTAATGAGAAACGTGGCCAGAAAAGGACCGATAAATGCTTTTAATATAAGTTTGTCTAGTTTTTTAAACACAGTATAAGCGTGAATATACCGGCAAAAATAACCCTTTCGGAATTGGAGAGCACATTGATCTCAAATCCTCATTGGATTTTAACCAAAAATGAAGTGTTGCGTAAAGTGACTCAACTCTTTGGCCAACTGTCGGAGCGTTATCATTCAAACCCTGCAGTCGCCTTTCTTCCTGAAGAAGTAAGAACCATCCCTCCAAAAATATCAAGGGGGGAGCAATACAAAGGCCTTCCTTACCTGATACTGGATTTCCCACGTTACTTTGATCCAGAACATACTTTTGCTATCCGGACTTTTTTCTGGTGGGGACATTATTTTGCATCCACCATACAGCTGAAAGGTCGATACAGGGAACAATTTGCCAATCAAATTCTCAAAGTTGTTTCATCACAAGATTCAATTGAATGGATGATCAACAAAACAGAAGCAGAGTGGATTCACGATCTGAGTGAAACAGATCACTGGGAAAAACTTTCGGATTTAAATGCCGAAGAGGGGAGACAAAGGAATGTATTCAAAGTAGCAGCTTCTTTATCGGTGCAAAAATGGGATGAAGCAGAACAATTTCTAAATAATATTCATTCCATCTATATGGAAGGAGTCGGGATGGTTAATTGCCAAGTCGGTGGAACAAATCTTTGATCTGATACTCCCAAAGCTGACTTTGGTCCTTGATCTCTTTCTTGTCTGCAAAATCTTTAATAATCAAAATAGTTTGATTGGAAATTTCAGTTTTTTCAATCCTGAACTCGAAGTATTCATCCTTGGCTTGATGTTGCCAGCGATAACGTACAAATTTATTATCTTCCTTTTCCAGTAATTCCGCCCTGTCTTCTGTACCATTCCAACTAAAATAGTAAACGCCATCGCGCTCATCTACTTTGTCGGCAAACCATTCCTGCATTCCTGATGGATTGATTAAAAAATCATATAGGATAGATGGAGAACATTTTACAGGGAACTCCAGGGTGTACAGCACTTTTTTACTCATTGAACTACGTTTTATCTCAAAGGATATAGATGCAATAATATAAAAATAAAAGAGGAAACAAAATTTTTAAAGAGATTTTTTGTTTAAAAAAATTTTTTAATGCTTTAAACAAAACCCTTTAATATGAACCAATAGCGGACGTAGACTTATTTTTTTTGGCAAATGTTAAGATAATGTTTAAATTAGAAAAGTGTTGTATGGCCTATTTGATAATGACTGCTTTCTAGCAGTTGCAACACAACATCAACCTTACATTCTACAACCCATTAAATCACAGGCATTATGAGTATGCGACAACTCAAAATTTCCAAATCGATTACCAACCGGGAATCACAAAGTTTGGAAAAATACCTGCAGGAAATAGGCAAGGTCGAACTGATTACTCCTGAAGAAGAAGTGCGGCTTGCCAAGTTAATTAAACAAGGAGACCAGCGCGCCCTGGATCGTTTAACAGGTGCCAACCTGCGTTTTGTGGTTTCGGTTGCTAAGCAATACCAAAACCAGGGTCTTTCATTGCCCGATCTCATTAACGAAGGGAATCTGGGCCTCATCAAAGCAGCCCAGCGCTTCGATGAAACCAAAGGCTTCAAATTCATTTCCTATGCTGTGTGGTGGATCAGACAAAGTATCCTCCAATCTCTGGCAGAACAGGCCCGAATTGTGCGATTGCCTTTGAATAAAGTAGGGCTGACAAATAAAATCAATAAAGCCTTTTCCCAGTTAGAACAAGAGTTTGAAAGAGAGCCTTCCGCGGAGGAATTGGCTGAATTACTGGACCTGCAAACAGATGAAGTGACTGCTTCTCTGAGTATTTCTTCCCGACATGTTAGTATGGATTCACCGCTTTCCGATGGGGAAGACAATACGCTGATAGATGTGATGCTCAACCCCAATGCCGATGCAACTGATGAAGAATTGGATCATAGACAATCTCTGAAAACAGAAATAGATCGTTCTCTCAACACGCTTACGGAAAGACAACAAGAAGTGATTCGTTATTTCTTTGGTATCGGGGTAGATCATCCGTTGAGTCTGGAAGACATTGGTGAACGATACAACCTGACTCGCGAACGTGTGCGTCAGATCAAAGACAAGGCCATCAGCAAACTAAAATCAAATACTCGCTGTAAGCTGCTGAAGGTTTATTTAGGATGATGTTGCTAGTTGTTGTGTTTTAGTTATTGGTTTAAACGACTGCATAAAACAACTTATTCAATGCCAATCGTTTTCATTAATTCTTTAACCGCTTCCTCAAGCTGCTGATCAACTCCATTTGCCACTTTTTCGTATTCATTGCGTATTAGAATATCCGGCTCCGTTTGGGCATTCTCCAGATAATTTCCGTTCGGATCCTTACAGCCTACTGAGGGCACTCCCCAACGAATGTCTCCGCTAGTAAGCATTTCCCATCCCCCAAAAGTACAAGTGCCAGGTACCGGCATTCCAACAAGCTGACCGATGTGGGATTGTTTCATCATATACGCATAACAATGCCCATCGCTGTAATTGGCTTCATTGGCTAAAGAAATACTGGGTTTGGTCCACCTGAAATTCGGTTCATAACCATTCAATCTGTTGTCTGTGCCATAGTCAATAAATTTTTTCCCTGAAAGAAACATTTCAAGATCAGCCACCAGGTCGCCGCCACCATTGTTTCGCGTGTCAACCACCAACCCTTTTTTCCCAAAATGTTTTCCAAGTGTTTCTTCAAAGGTTGTGCGGAAGGAACCATCATCCATACCGGGAATATGAACATAACCAAGCTGACCATTACTGAGCGAATCAACTTCAGCTGCATTTCTGTTTACCCAGCGTTTATATAACAAGGATCTTTCTTCTCTTAATGTTATTGGCTTAACGATAATTTCACGAATGGTATTATTTTCCCGTATGGCAAGCAGCACTTTTTTTCCTGCTTTTCTGTTCAGGTATTTTGCATAATCAGTATTTGTCAAAATTGTATCACCATCAACAGCAAGAATCACTGATCCGGCTTTGATGCGTGTTGCTTCTTTATCAAGCGGCCCGCCTTTCAACACCTCTTCTACTTTCAATCCAACACCTCGATGATCTGCACTGTAAAAAGCACCGAATGAGGCTGTCATATCAGCATTTGCATTGCCGGCAGCATAGCTACTTCCAGAATGGCTTACATTCAATTCACCTAACAATTCATTGAGTAGTTCGCTGAATTCATATTTGTTTCCGAGATGAGGGAGGAATTTTTTATAATGCTCGCTCAGATTTTTCCAGTCAATTCCATGATAGCCTGCTGTGTAAAATGTTTGTGCCGTTTTTCTGCAAACATGTTCATAATCAGTTTGCATTTCTTTGTTCAGGTCATAAGTCATTTCACCCGAAACTGAAATATTTTCTGAGCTTTCCGCATCGGGATTGAATTTTAAAAAACCTTCCGAAGTGTTAATGAAAATAGTTGACTGGTCTTTATCCCATGACATCACACCATATTCGGTATTCAACTTTTCTACCATCCGTGTTTCTTTTGTTCGCAGATTGGTTGTCCACAGATTCATATCTTTCTCGAAACTGGCGAGGTAATAAAGTTTTTCTCCGTCTTTGCTTACAAGTGCATCGCCAAGGTCGGAAGAGTGAATGGTGAGCTTCACTTTGCGAATGCGAAGTCCGTCCCATTCAATCACCAGCGTATCAGCAGGTTCTGTTTTGTTTTTTTTCTTTTTATTTTTTGTTTCTTTTTCTGCTTCTTCATCTTCCTTCTCTTTGTTTTTTTCGTCCAGTATCTTTTTCAATTTTGCTTCCTCTTCAGTGAGATTAAAATCATCCCAAGATTTTTGGTTGAGAAATAAACCATATACATCAAATTGTCCGCCGCCGGTCATAGAGGCCGATCTCAAACCATCTCTGTTACTGAACCAGATAATCGCATTCCCTCCTAAAATCCATTTTGGATTTACATCATAGAAGCCACTCATGGTGAGGTTTTCTACTTTTTTGCCATCGACACTGACGAGTCCGATTTCAGTGGGGTTGCTGCCTGGTACACTGTATTGAAAAAGAATCCATTTGCTGTCTGGGCCCCAGCTAAAATTCTGATCGTTATCGCCCATGCTGAATAAGTAATTTTCATTCAGTAATACGCGTTTTATTTTTGTTTTCAGATTATATACACATAGTTTGTTGCGGTCTTCAATGTACGCAATCTCATTGCCATCGGGAGAATACAATGGTTGGGTGTTGCTGTTGTTATTATTAAAAAGTGTTGTTTCTTTTAAGAGGGTAGATGCATGAAAATAATGTTCATTATCTCGAGCCATTTTTGTTTCATAGATATCCCATCGGCCATTTCTTTCGCTACAGTAGATTATAGAGTTTCCATCCGGTGAAAAAGAAACTGCATGTTCGGTTTCTGGTGTTCTGGTGATTTGTTTCACCGATCCGCCTTCGGTTCCTGCTACAAATACATTGCCTCTGTAAAGGAAAGCAAATTCTTTTCCGTTGGGGGAAACGACCATGTCAGTACCTTCTGTAACGTAGTCGATTTCCTGTGTGGTGAAACGCGCATCTGAAGGAAGCGTGATGTTTACTTTAACCGCACTGTTTCCGGGCTGAAGGGTATAGAGCGAACCATCGTAAGCAAAACAAAGTATTCCATCTTTGCTTGAGCTTAAAAAACGCACGGGATGTGTTTTAAATGAAGTGAGTTGAGTAGAGGCGCCTTCCTGTAATTTTTTTGAATGGATGTTGAAGCTGCCACTTTCTTCACTCAGATAATACATACCGCTTTCATCAGGCATAAATACAGCATTGCGATCTTCCCCTTTGAAGTCGGTTAGTTTAGTATGTTTTTTTGTTAGTGTGTTGTAAAACCAGATATCTCTTGCGGCAGAAGACTGGTGGTGTTTTCTCCATGTATTTTCCTGGCATTTCACATCTTCATAGATCCAGGTTTTGCCATCATTACTCAGGCGAACATTTTCTGCGGGCGTTGTCAGTAATTGTTCAACACGCCCACCTATAACAGGCGCCTGATAGAGTTCTGAGAGATATGGTGCAGGATATTGCCGGTTTGTTACAGCGTCCATCCTGCTGGCTGAAAACAAAACCTGCAGGTTGTCTGCTGAATAGCTATATGGATATTCATTTGCAGAGTGGTAGGTTAACCGTGTTGCATTGCCGCCTTCGGCCGGAATGGTGAAAATGTCGAAGTTGCCGTAACGGTCACTTGCAAACGCAATTGTTTTTCCGTCTTTGCTCCATACCGGCATAAAGTCGTGGGCATCATGTATAGTGAGGGCCATAGCTCTCCCGCCCGATGAAGGAACAGTATAGATATCACCTTTGTAAGTAAATGCGATTGTTTTTCCGTCGGGTGAAATGGAAGGATAACGAAGCCACAAAGGTTCCTGGCAAAAACCTGAAAATTGCAGGCACAGCAAGCAAGCGAGAATTAAATAACGCATAAGGTAAAATTGATTGGTAAATGTAAGAAGAGAGTTAGAAGTTGTTGGTTATTTATTGCTTGTTATAAGTTAAATGAGCTATACCATACCAACCGGCAATTTATCTCTTCTCCTGGTTTTCCGGTCTTGCGGACTCCCGGACTTCCGGTCTTTTCAATTATTTTTCTTTCCCGGCCTTTTCAAAATCAAGCACCACACCATTGATACAATAACGCAAACCGGTAGGTGGGGGACCGTCTTCAAATACATGTCCGAGATGTGCTTTGCATCTACCACACTGCACCTCTGTCCGAGACATTCCATGAGAATGATCGGGAGTATAAATGATCGAGCCCTTACTAACGGGTTCGTAGAAACTGGGCCACCCACAACCGCTGTCAAATTTGGTATCACTCACAAAAAGCGCATTACCGCAAGCTGCACAGTAATAGGTTCCTTTTTCTTTGAAGGCTTCAAAGCGGCTGCTCCAGGGGCGCTCGGTTCCTTTTTGTCGAGCAATGTAATAGATTTCGGGTGGGAGGATTTTTTTCCACTTTTCTTCGCTGAGTTGCACCGAATTGGTATCTGTACGGGAATAGACAGGGTTTTTGGCGTCGTTGTTCATTTTGTTTTTTATTTGGGGAGTCTGACTCTGACAGCTTACAAAAGTAAACACACAGAAAAGGATAAGTATATAGAGCAAGGGGAGTCTTATGGTCATATTCTTTGCGTTGTCAGACAAATATCAATAACAATAAGTTTCCATTTCTGTTGACATATTTACAGAAATTCAGAGATGCTTTTTATCTTTACACCACAAATCGACCACATCTGCTTATGTTTAACCTGATTTTATTCGGCCCCCCCG
>JBIIPV010000035.1:0-7063 GCA_044342435.1 Lacibacter sp.
TTACCTTTGCTCTCCCAAAAATAAAAGGTTACTAATGCCTACTATCCAGCAACTCGTAAGAAAAGGAAGAGAAATCGTTCGGGCAAAGAGCAAGTCTCGTGCACTCGACAATTGTCCGTTCCGTCGCGGTGTATGTACACGTGTATATACAACTACACCGAAGAAGCCAAACTCCGCCCTGCGTAAAGTGGCGAAAGTTCGTCTGACCAATAAAATTGAGATCATTGCATACATACCCGGAGAAGGACATAACCTTCAGGAGCACTCCATCGTGCTTGTGAGAGGTGGTCGTGTAAAAGATCTTCCGGGTGTTCGTTATCACATCGTTCGCGGATCTTTGGATACCGCCGGTGTGAAAGGCCGTAAGCAAAGCCGTTCTAAATACGGAGCCAAGAAAGAAAAAGCTAAGAAATAATTAACTGCACCGATGGTGCAAAACCTAAAATAAATCGTTCATGCGGAAGTCAAAACCTAAAAAGATTGCGCTCGCTCCGGATCCAAAGTTCAATGATGTGATGGTGAGCCGTTTTGTAAACAACCTGATGTGGCAGGGTAAGAAAAGTACAGCTTTCACTATTTTCTACGATGCTGTTGAGAAAGTATCTAAACAAACCGGAGAAAATGGTTATGAAATCTGGAAAAGAGCGATCGTTAATGTGACGCCTGCTGTTGAAGTTCGCAGTCGCCGTATCGGAGGTGCTACTTTTCAAATTCCAACTGAGGTTCGCCCCGACAGAAAATTATCACTCAGCATGAAATGGCTGATCCGTTACAGCCGTGACAGAAACGGTCGCAGTATGGCTGATAAACTTGCGAACGAAATTGTAGCAGCAAGCAAAGGTGAGGGTGGTGCTTTCAAAAAGAAAGAAGATACTCATCGTATGGCAGAGGCAAACAAAGCATTTGCACACTTCCGTTAATTGAAATACTTTTTATATCAAAGCCTGTTCTGAAAAGAGCAGGCTTTTTTGTTTTATAAAACAACTCAAAATCCTAAATAATAAAGGGTTTCTTTTCAGTTATCTTTACTTGTTTTCGGATCTCGCTAAACCTGTTACATGTTTAATTACGCAATCAAAACTTTTCAAACCGATTTAGAGCGCATCAAGCATTATGGCGCTACCAGTAAAGAAACTGCTGTCCGCTTCGCTTTTCAGAAACTACTTGATGAATATGCACGGGCTTATTTGTTTTCCTAGGGGCCGAGCAGGGAAATCGGAGCCGAGCAAATAGGTCGTTTTTTCCTATTGATAATGTCAATAAAACAGATAACTTTGTAATAACATACTCACCCCCCTTCCCGTAAGAACAGGGCGCTCAGGGTGGGTTTTTTCTTTTTATCTATGTCCCGAACACCTTACACAAAACCTCCCAAAACATATACAGAGCAGTTAAAGCTTTTAAAAAGCAGGGGTCTGAAAGTAAATTCAGATGCAAAGGCTATGCATTTACTTGAAAAGTTAAGTTACTATCGGTTGAGTGGGTATTGGTATCCCCTTCTTAAAGAGCCCAAAAAAGCGCATGTATTCAAAAGCAATGCAGACTTTCAAACAGCTTTTCAACTATACCGATTCGACAGAGATTTACGCATTTTTATACTGAAAGAACTCGAAAAAATTGAAGTTGCCATAAGGGCACAATTGATTTATCAGCTTTCGCATTATAAAGGATGTTTCTGGTTTGCAGACTCTAAAATTTTTTCAAACCATTTGGAACATGCCGGCTCTTTAAACAAACTGACAAATGAATTTCGTAAGAGCGATGAGGAGTTTATCAAAGCATTTAAAATAAAATATACTGACCCTCATCCCCCAAGTTGGATGATATTAGAAATTGCTTCGTTTGGAACGATTTCCAAATTATATAAAAATCTGAAACCGGGAAAAACGAAAAGAAATATAGCTCATTATTTTGGGCTCGATGATTCAACGTTCAGCTCATGGCTTCATTGTTTTGTTTACATACGTAATGTCTGTGCACATCATAGCAGACTGTGGAATAGAGGTATGAGTATTAGCCCTCAAATACCTACAGCCCCTATAAACCTCTGGTTACATAATCTTACGATCAGTAACAACAGGACTTATTTTGTGCTCTCAATGATGCTCTATTTACTGCAATCGATAGATGCCAAGCACCAATTCATTTTCAGACTCAAAGTTCTTTTGAGAAAATACCCGAATATTGATGTCACTGCAATGGGCTTCCCTTCAGATTGGGAAAGTGAGCCACTATGGAAATTTAAACCAACTCTTAAACAAAGATTAAGAATATGGTTAGCATATAGTGGCAGGTAATCCACTCGAGAAAGAGCAGTATTTTTCACTAATCTTGAACCTGTTCTTTTAAAAGAAGCTTCTCGAAATGATGAGTTAGGAATTGTCAGAAAATAAAACCCCGGTTCGAAAACCGGGGTTTTTTTGCGGCCCGATCTAATCAAGCGGATTAAACCAAGTCGTCTTAAGTTTATAGTAAGCTATCAATCTAAATTTATAATGTGAAATTACAATCTTTTAAATATCTCCGTGTAAAATTTAGTTGTTCTTCTGCGTTTAGAACTGCTCCTGTTAAATTCGTGTTTTGTTGAAATAACACTCGCCTAAAATATCTGCCCTCCCGTTACTTTAATCTATCTCAAGAAAAACCGGTAAAATTCTCCATCTTTCCGGGTAAAATCCTACTTTTGCGGCGCCAAAGCCGACAAAGTGCCTGTGGGAATTGAAGAAAAGAATGTGCGGGGAACGGCAAATTATGAGAGTCTAATTATATCATACAGCAGCAATATTTTGCTTGATACCCGATGGGTATTCTCTATTTCAACCTTTTAGTTTCACTTTCATTAAATATTAAATTTTTAAACAGATAAACACAGTTTTATGGCAGATTTGAAATTTCAAAGAAACTTCGGTATTGCCGCGCACATTGATGCGGGTAAAACCACGACTACGGAGAGGATCCTCCGTTACACAGGGATGATTCACCGGATTGGTGAGGTGCACGAAGGTGCAGCTACAACGGACTGGATGGAGCAGGAGAAAGAAAGAGGGATCACCATCACTTCTGCAGCAGTAAGCTGTCAGTGGAATTTCCCTACTGTGTTGGGTAAAGCAACACCAGACACAAAAAAATATCAGTTCAACATCATTGATACTCCGGGCCACGTTGACTTTACCGTTGAGGTAGAACGTTCTATGCGTGTACTGGATGGTCTGATCGCTTTATTCTCTGCGGTTGATGGTGTTGAACCTCAATCTGAAACAGTTTGGCGTCAGGCAAACCGTTACAATGTACCACGTATCGGATTCGTGAATAAAATGGACCGCGCAGGTGCCGACTTCCTGAATGTGGTGAAGCAGGTGCGTGAAATGCTTGGTTCAAAAGCGGTTCCTCTTCAGTTACCTATCGGTGCCGAAGATAACTTCAAAGGAGTGGTAGATCTCGTGAAGATGAAAGGGATTATCTGGCATATGGAAACAGAAGGAATGACCTTCGATGAAATCGAGGTTCCTGCTGATATGCTGGAAGAAGCAAAAGAATGGAGAGCTCAGCTGGTGGAAGCTGTTGCAGAATATGATGATACGTTGATGGAGAAGTTTTTTGACAATCCGGACAGTATCACAGAAGCAGAGATCCACGAAGCAATCCGTAAAGCAACAATAGATCTTAGCATCGTCAAGAATAAAGGTGTACAAACAGCACTGGATGCGGTTTGTCGTTATCTGCCTTCTCCGGTTGATATTGAGGCGATCAAAGGAACAGATCCTGATACAGGCGAAGAGCTGGTACGTAAGCCTGATGCGAAAGAACCATTTGCAGCGCTTGCTTTTAAAATCATGACAGATCCGTTTGTGGGCCGTCTCGCGTTTTTCCGTTGTTATTCTGGTCACCTGGATGCAGGTTCTTATGTATTGAACGTACGTAGTGGCAAGAAAGAAAGGATCAGCCGGATCATGAAAATGTTTGCAAACAAACAAAACCCGATCGATTTCATCGAAGCAGGTGATATCGGAGCGGCGGTTGGATTTAAGGAAATCAAAACCGGAGATACACTTTGTGATGAAAACCATCCGATCACGTTGGAGAATATGTTTATTCCTGAGCCGGTTATCTCTTTGGCAGTTGAGCCAAAAGCACAGGCTGATGTAGATAAAATGGGTATGGCCATTGCAAAGCTGGTTGAAGAAGATCCTACATTAAGAGTTAAAACTGATGAGGAAACTGGTCAAACAGTGTTGAGTGGAATGGGAGAACTTCACCTGGAAATCATCGTTGATCGTATGCGTCGCGAGTTTAAAGTAGAAGTGAACCAGGGTGCGCCGATGGTGGCTTATAAAGAGTCATTTAAGTCTACAATTGAACACAGAGAAGTATTGAAGAAGCAGTCGGGTGGTCGTGGTAAATTCGCCGACATCGTGTTCGAAATCGGACCTGCTGATCAAGAGTGGATGAAAGAGAATCCAGGCAAATCCTTCCAGTTTGTCAACGATATCTTCGGAGGATCTATTCCGAAGGAATTTATACCTGCCATCACGAAAGGTTTTGAAAATGCAATGACCAATGGGGTACTTGCGAATTATCCGATGGTGGATATGAAAGTACGTGTGTTTGATGGTAGTTACCATGATGTGGATTCTGATGCAATGTCGTTTGAGCTTTGTGCAAAGGGTGGATTCCGCGAAGCAGGACGTAAAGCAAAACCAACTCTGCTCGAGCCAATCATGAAGGTTGAAGTGGTAACTCCTGATCAGTATATGGGTGATGTTACCGGTGACTTGAACCGCCGTCGTGGTATGCTGGAAGGAATGGATACCAAAGGAAATGCCCAGGTGATCCGTGCGAAAGTACCTCTCAGTGAAATGTTCGGATATGTTACCCAACTTCGTTCATTAAGCTCCGGTCGCGCTACCTCTACCATGGAATTCAGCCATTATGCGCCGGCTCCAAACAACGTTGCCGAAGAAGTAATCGCTAAAGTAAAAGGCAAGGCCAACGCCTGATCTTTATAAATACACAATCGTAATCCCTGTCGTAACCCGGCAGGGATTTTTTTTGTCGATCATTACCCGGAAAAATCCTCTTAAATACCCGACAAATTTCCTTTCATTTTCAGAATTGGTTATATTTGGAATCTGATCCGTTGAGTCTCACCTTACCCATATTCGTTCCCCTTTTTTTTAAAAGTCAAAGGAAAAACAATGAGAAAAAGCACAGTGTTGATGCTTCTGTTTGCTACATGTCAAATCATTTCTTACGGGCAGGTAAGTATCAGTTCTACTACAACTCCCTACACGCAAAATTTCAATTCGCTTCGTAGCAGTTCCGGTACTTCAACCGCATTGCCAACCGGCTGGAGAATTCTTGAAACAGGAAGCAGTGCCAATACATCTTATGGTGTTGATGCGGGAAGCTCAACAACTGGAAATACATATAGCTATGGTGTCGGTTCAAATACTGAAAGAGCGCTCGGTACTTTACAAAGCAGCAGTCTGATCTCTTCATTTGGAATTCAAATTCGCAACACAACAGGAAGAACCATCACTTCCATCAATTTTTCTTACACCGGAGAGCAATGGCGATGCGGTGCAACAGGCAGGGGTGCAGATCGACTTGATTTTGCCTTTAGTACAAATGCTAGTTCTTTGTCTAACGGCACATGGGTGAATCAGGATGCATTTGATTTCCAATCTCCGTTTATCACTACAGTAGGGGCGCGTGATGGCAATGCTTCGGGCAATCGTCAGCTAATATCTGGAGTCATCACCGGCATCTCAATACCTAATAATGGCATCATCTGGTTGCGCTGGAGCGATTTCAATGTGGCAAACAATGATGACGGACTGGCAATTGACGACCTGTCGATTCTCTTGAATGCAACAGATCTAACCCCTCCGGTTATTTCATCTTTAACTCCGGCAAACGGAGCAACTAATGTGGCTATTAATCCTGTTTTAGGCATAACATTTTCTGAAAATATACAGAAAGGAACAGGGGCAATTGCTATAAGAAGAGTATCAGATGCTTCATTGTTTCAATCTATTGATGTGGCAACTTCAGCAGTTACAGTCAGTGGTGCAAACGCTACAGTAACAACATCGATCTCTTATTCTTCTAATGTTTACGTTGAAATTCCTTCCGGAGCTTTCAGAGATCTTGCAGGTAATAATTTTGCAGGCATCAGTGGTTCTTCAGTTTGGAGATTTTCAACCATCCCTCCACCGGTTCCAGTTCTTAATGTATCACCTGCAGATTTAGTATTTAGTTATACCGCATTTGGGTCTTCTTCCACTGCTAAAACATTTTCATTTACAACAACAAATATTCTGACAGATCTGACTTTAACTGCACCATCCGGATTTGAATTGTCTAAAGATGGGTTGAATTTTTCTTCTTCGCTGATCTATATTCCTAATGAAGTGCAGACGTCTAAAACAGTGTCTGTTCGATTTGTGCCAACTGCATCAAATACGAATTACAGTGGAACTATGTCATTTGTCTCCGGTAGTTGGTCTGATTCGAAAGTGAATCTGAGCGGAAGCAGCATCCCACCGCCACCGCCTCCTCCTTCATTGGATACACTAAAAGTGGTGAATTGGAATATCGAGTGGTTTGGAGGGGCAAATGGTCCTTTAGATGATAATTTACAGGAGCAAAATGTAAGAACAGTGATGCAGAATATGAATGCTGATGTATATGCATTAGAGGAAGTGGTGAGTATTTCACGTTTGCAAAATGTTATCAATCAAATGCCTGGTTACAGTATGGTTCTAAGTGATTTCTGTTCAAATGGAACAACAGCAAGTTCCTGTGGTGGCCAGCAAAAACTTGCATTTGTTTATCGTAATTCTAGAGTGAATTTTATTAGAGCATACGGTGTATTGCGATCCGGAGGAAGTGCAAA
The DNA here is from genome assembly GCA_044342435.1 of Lacibacter sp. Lineage (GTDB taxonomy): Bacteria > Bacteroidota > Bacteroidia > Chitinophagales > Chitinophagaceae > Lacibacter. The sequence goes on from JBIIPV010000035.1 coordinate 6,899, forward strand.
TGCGTATTACAACTGGAGCAGCGGAAGATTCCCTTATCTGATGGAAGCTGATGTCACAATGAATAATACCACCCAACGTATACAGTTTGTAAATGTGCATGCAAAAGCAAATACATCTGATTTCGTGGTTTCTTATAATCGCAGAAAAGCAGGTGCCGATGAATT
>JBIIPV010000024.1:0-8295 GCA_044342435.1 Lacibacter sp.
TAAGACCTAAACCTGTTCCGCGTACTTCATCTTTTGTGGTGAAAAACTTGTCGAATATTTTTTCACGTATTTCTTCAGGAATCATTGGCCCATCATTAGAAAATTTTACATTTATCTGTTTATTATATTCTCTGGCTTCTATGTATATATTGCCTTTCTGGTTCATTGCATCAATCGCATTTTTTATGATATTCGACCATAGCTGGTATATTTTTGATTCATAAGCTTCCATGTAGATATAATCAGGAACTTTCAGGTGAACCTCAATTCCTTTTTGTATCTCATGGTTGAAAATAGACAAAACGGTTTCGAAACTGCTTCGGAGCTGTACTTGTGTTTTTTCAACTGAAGAACCTTCTTTCAGGTAATAGCGCAGGTTTTTAATCACACCCGACGATCTTTCGGCTGCCTGATGAATTGTGTTTAAAAAGAAGTGAATATTGTTGACTTCATAAATTAAATTGATAAAATCGTGGTTGTTAGGTTGGTTTAAAATGTATTCGATTGCATCGGTTTCTTCAGGCTTTATTTTGGCTTTGTTTAAAGCTTTTGCTAAATCCTTTGCTTTTCCGGATGAGATTTCTTTATTAAGTGTGAGAATAAATTTTTCAATGCTTGATATATTTTTTGAGGATTGAAGTCCGCTTGTAAATATGGCAACATCACTATTTGCTGATCGTTCTATGGCATACTTAAGTTGAGAGGCAGAGCATGAATGCATCGTTTTGTTGAGCATTTCTTCAAAAGTGCCAAGTAGATTTTCAGATCCCAGTAAAATAGAACTAAGCGGTGTATTCAAATCATGGGTGATGCCTGCCGTCACTTCTCCGATCATCGCCAGCTTATCCTGGTTGGCCATCATCTGAGTAAGTTCATTATTTTTCAGTGTTTTCTCCTTTACAATTTTTTCCAGATTATGGTTGATATTCAGAATTTCCCTGTTCTGGGCTTCAATTTTGTATTGGTACTCTTTCAGCTTTGTGATGTCAGCTCCATATCCGATGATATTAACGACTTCACCTGTTTCATTAAGTACAGGAGAGAATCTTCTTAATAAAACTCGTTTTTCCCCATTGGGAATTGCGTAGGAATCTTCCCATTCTCTGTATGTTTTTGAATGAATTACTTCCAGAAACTCTTTTCTTCGTAAATCGGCGATTTTATAATCCAGGCCTTTTAAATCGGCATAGTCGTAATCGGTTTTTCCGATTAAGAATGACCTTATTTTTTCATCTTTAATTGCTATGGCATTCAGGTAAATATAGCTATGGTCATTTGAGAATACTGCGATGTCAGTAGGGAAGTTATTTAAAATGTTTTCGTAGAAATTCTTTTGTTGTTCAATCCTCAAATTGAAATTAGTTAACTCTTCTTCTTTTTGTTTTAGCGAATTGTATGCATTTTCAAGCTCCACAGATTTTTTGGTTATTTTTTCATTGATTTGCCTGGCTTCTGCAATGTTTCTGCTTGTGGTTTCCTGGAGGAAAAGAAATTCGAGAATTGAATCGTGGTGTGCAAAATCTTTTGTTTTCAGATTGTAGTTCTCAATCGGGAATTCAAAATTGATCACAGGAGAAGCAGAGATGATGATCTGGTCTTTCAGCTTTGAAACAGAACATTTGTATCGCTGTTTGTGGTTTTTGCTGTCGAGCAGCACCATTCCCTTATGATCCTCCCGGTTTGATAAAAGAAATGCTTCCATACTGAATCGGGAATACCATTGAAGATGATCAGAGAAAATTTCTCCATTTTTTATCTCGGGGATCGCTTTAAAAAAATTCTCTCCGATTTCTTTAATCTTTGTCCCACTTTCAAGAATCAAAAAGAACTTTGAATTTAAATTGAGTGCTTTGATGAAAACATTTTTCTCCCTCTCAATTTGGTTTTGCTCATTTCTAAGTTTTAGTAAATGACCAATATTTTTTGCAAGTGTTAAGAGAGATTTTATCTGAAACGAATTGAGATTATTCGGTTTTATATCAATCACACACAGCGTGCCAATTGCATATCCGTTGAATAGAATGGGAAATCCTGCGTAGAACCTTAAGTGGGGTGAATCCACAACAAGCGGATTGTTTTTAAAGCGGTCGTCTAAAGTTGCATCTGGTATGATGAGAGGCTCATCAGGTTCTCTGATCGCATGCGTGCAAAAAGAGACATTCCTTTCCGTTTCTTTTAATTCCAATCCAAGACACGATTTAAACCATTGTCTATTTTCGTCAATCAGACTGATCGTTGCAAAGGGCATATTACAAATGCCGGCAGCAATTTCAACAATGCCGTCATATTCTTTTTCAGGCATGCTGTCAAGAATATGCAGGTTTTGCAGTACGCTTAATCTTTGGGATTCATATAATGCATCAGTATTCATTACTTCTGATTACCAACTAACTCGAAAAACATCACAATCCTGATGTTCAGATTTTTTTTCAATGTGCTCAATCGTAGCATCAAGTCCGAACCTTTTTCCGGTACCTCTCAGAATACCAATCACCATTGGAGTCAATCCCTGTCTGTTGCTTCGGTATTCTACTTCTATAGACTGTTCAGTTTCATTACGTGTTGTAAAAAGGGGCGGATTCAATTCAGGCATGACATTTTTGATGCGATCATGTAGAAAATCAAGATTACTCAGAAATTCCGGAAATGTTTCGCCTGTCATTCTGATGATTTCGCTGTAACCGCCTTCGGCTGTATAAAGAATCCAGTGTTCGCCAAATAATTCAAGCACCTGTGCCGGTTCAACTTTTAACTCTTCAGCTGTAGCAAATACCAGGTCGTACGTAAGCTTGTCGGGGTAGGGCGACATCCCCAAGAAATCTTCTTCGAAAAAACCAGCCTTTTTACAAATCCTCTCCCAGGATTCATTCCCATAGTTTTTTGTGACAAGTTCCTTGATGGCTTTATTTACGAGTCCGTACATATTAAGTAATTAAGATAATGGATGAAGATGACAGTCTGTCGAAGTTACAACAATTAATGGGCTAATTTTCAGTTGTTTATACTATCAGTAAAATCAAATACAAGAAGTTCTAAAAAATAGTGTTTTAATTATGATTGGGAGCAAGGGAAATTCATACAGTTCCCACCACTTTCAACATCTGTTTGATACGATGAGCTTTAAAAACGAGTTCGTCCGGATCTTTTCCACATAGCGTGATATGTCCCATTTTTCTGCCGGGTTTGGTTTCTTTCTTACCATAAAGATGCACATAAGCATTCTCTGTTTTCAACACCTGCTCAAGTCCGAGATAAACGGCTTCCCCTGATGATTCACTCGAGCCGATTACATTCAACATCACAGAGGGCATAATTGATTTTGTATTTCCGGGAGGATAATCAAGAAGAATACGCCAAAGCATATCAAATTGGGAACTGTAATTGGCTTCGATAGTATGATGACCACTGTTGTGTACCCTTGGTGCAGTCTCATTCACCAGTACATCGCCTTCTTTTGTCACAAATAATTCAACGGCAAACAAACCGGGTGATCGCAGGTTGCGCACAACCGACATGGTAATTGCTTCCGCTTTGAAAAGGATTGACTGGGAAAGTCGCGCCGGTGAAATCTGGTAATCCAGCAGATTCAGATCCTGATCGAACACCATTTCCACCGGTGGGTACAATACAATTTCGCCGGTTGGAAATACCGCACCCATGATTGCGATTTCCTGATGAATATTCACTAATTTTTCAAAAACCGCAGGTGCATCAAAGCCTTTTGAAAGATCATCTGCATGCTTTAAAAGCTCCACACCCTTCCCATCATATCCGCCAGTAGATAGTTTATGGGCAGCAGGCAGAAAATAATGATGGTCTTTTAGTTCCTCTTTGTTTTGTGTAATGATAAAATCTGCAGTTGGAATCTGGTTATCCCTGTAAAATTCTTTCTGAGAAATTTTATTTTGAATGGTCTTCAGTGCAGCCGCTGAGGGATAAACCTGAATTCCTTCTTTCTCCAGCTGTTCGAGGGCGTCTGCATTCACAGCTTCTATTTCAATGGTGATGGCATCCAGTTTTCTTCCGAAATCAAGTACCGACTGATAATCCTGTATATCACCCAAAACAAAATGATGGCATAAATGGGCGGCAGGACAATGGGGGTCTTTTTCCAGAACATAAGTTTCAACGGGGTAATTGACGGCTGTTTGGAGCAACATTCTTCCCAACTGTCCTCCACCGAGAATTCCAACTTTTTTCATTGAATGAAATGCGTGTTTGCACAAAGATAATGGTGTTTCCGGGTATCATTCGGCCAACTGAATAGGATCAGCTCTAATCTTTTGTTGAGAAAAGTTACCTTTGCAAGGTTAAACCGAATCCGGAATTTTCTTTTCATCAAATGCCTGTAAAATACAGGGGAAATGTGAAACGGGAAAAACGGAACAGATGTTTTACCATTCACAAACAAATTAAAAATTTTATGCAGGTAAAAAAAGGAGATACCGTACGTGTGCATTACACCGGTACATTAACAACAGGAGAACAATTTGATTCAAGTGAAGGCAGAGAGCCGCTGGAGTTTGAAGTAGGAGCCGGAATGATGATCAAAGGATTTGATGATGCGGTAGTAGGGATGATTGTAGGAGATAAAAAAACAATCACGATTTCACCGGCAGAAGCTTATGGCGAAAGAAGCGAAGAAATGATTTTTAATTTCCCACGTACCAATTTCCCGGCCGAACTGGTGCCACAGGTTGGCATGCAGCTGATGATGAACAATGGTGCTGGTCAACAGTTCCCTGTCACGATCATAGAAGTACAGGAAGAAGAGGTGCTGCTCGATGGCAACCACATGTTGGCCGGAAAGGAACTTGTATTTGATATTGAAATGGTGGAGATTGATTCGAAGGGATTGATCATTATGCCATAATTGAGTGTTTATCTTATGAGAGCATTGCAGCAATGCAGTGCTTTTTTTATTTATTCAAGTTTAAATGAATTCTGCTTTATGTCCCCTGATACAATTTACGGAACTGCTGAACGATTGATGAGATATGTACAGATCGATACACAAAGTGATCCGCGCGCACTTACCTTTCCGTCTACTGAAAAGCAAAAAGCATTATCAGATAAACTGGCAGAAGAACTGAGGCAGATTGGAATAGTAGACGCATCAGCAGATGAGTATGGTTTTGTGTATGCGACGATTCCTGCAAATACAAATAAAAATGTGCCGGTCATATGTTTTTGTTCCCATGTGGACACAGCACCGGATTTCAGCGGAGCAAACGTAAAGCCACTGCTTCACAGGAATTATGATGGGAGTCCTATTGTGCTACCTGATGATCCTTCTCAGGAGCTGACTGTAGAAGCGTATCCCTATTTGCTGAAACACATCGGGAAAGATATTATTACAGCCAGTGGTACAACACTGCTTGGGGCAGATGACAAAGCAGGAGTGGCCATCATCATGAGCATGGCAGAGTGGCTGATGAAGCATCCGGAATATCCGCACGGTGAAATCAAATTGTTATTTACGCCGGATGAAGAAGTGGGCAGGGGAACAGATAAAGTGGATCTGAAAAAATTGAATGCAAACCTCGCTTATACATTGGATGGAGGAGAACGAGGTACGATGGAAGATGAATCGTTCAGTGCAGATGCGATGACTTTTTATTTTTATGGAATTGCTGCCCATCCGGGAGCAGGCAAGGATATCCTGATTAACGCTTTGAAAATTGCAGGAAAATTTCTCGCTTCTCTGCCGGAAAATGAATGGAGTCCAGAAACCACAGAGAAAAGGGAGGGCTTTGTGCATCCGTTGAGCCTGACTGGCAATGCGGAGAAAGCGGCTGTGGAATTTATTATCAGGGATTTCGAAACAGATAAATTGACACTCCATGAAATACGTTTAAGGCAATTGGCAGAACAGGCTGCATCAGCTTTTCCGGGTTCAAGAATGGAATGGGTGGTGAAAGAACAATACAGGAATATGAAGGTGGTGATTGATCAACACCCGAATATGATCGCCTTTGCGGAGGAAGCGTATCGCAGATGTGGATTAACTGTAGTGAAGGAGCCGATACGCGGAGGAACAGACGGCAGCAGATTGAGTTTTATGGGTTTGCCTTGTGCCAATTTGTTTACGGGCATGCAGGCGATTCATTCTCCGCATGAATGGATTGGGGTAGAGGATATGGAATTATCTGTGAGGATGTTAATTGAGCTTGTGCATATCTGGGAAGAGAAGTCATAGTATCAACATCTTTTTTCCATTCATCATCTTCTAAAAACCACAAAATACATGAATGCCGAAAACAGAGCGGCTCCCACAAGGACTGCAATTACTGAAACGCTGATGGTTTTTCCCACTTCAGCAAAAGTCCTGTTCAGAGGGCTCAAAGTATTTATTTTCTGATCTTCCTTTTTTTGCGCTCTCAGAGATAGGTAAAGTCCCGGAATCGTGAATGCGGAGAAGTATAAGCCTGGCATGACAAAGAAAGGCAAGGTGAGAATGGACAGGGTACTGAAGATGAAACCCCATAAGGCAATCCTGTTGGCTTTTCGTTTTCCTTTTCTCTCTTTTTGTTGTTGGCCGGCAGGCAATGAGTCGGGTTGAACATATTGATGATGCGTTAGCTCCAAGGATTTTAAGCCCGGATTAATTTTAACGGCAGCAATGGAAGATGTTCCCCGGGTTATTTGCTTTAAATCCTGAAAAGACGTGTTTTTAGGATGGAAACATGTGAGAATGGAGAAAGTTATCTGCAATAAAATAGAAGCCGGCATAAATTTCAGTTTTGCTTGGTCATGAACAAGAACAAGATATAACTACTTTGGATTATCTGATTCATCATCCCCACGCACTCAGCAAAGTGACAATGAAAGCAAGATAGAGAATTGCGACGATGATAATAGCTATGCCTATGTAACTGAAGATTTTACCTAGATAGGCAAGTGTCTTATTTGTTCTTGTTAATGTCCCGGGACGCATCCTTTCTTCCCAGATGGCGTCGTTTGATAATATCAATCCCGGAATACACAATAAAGGAAATAGTAAGATGGATGCGCATCCGAAGATAAAACCCCAGATGGCTCTTCGGTTGGCTGCTTTTTCTCCGTTATACGCTTTCGATTGATTCTTATTCTTTGCCTTTCTTGTTTTTGTTTCATGATTACTTGTTTTGTTAAGTAATGTATCATGTGAGTAAACGGAAGTATTGCCTTTTATAGCTTGTCCATGATACGTTGAAACCGGAACAATTAAACTATTTGGATAAATAGCGGAAAAAAGGAAAAATAAAAAAATATGCATAAGGAAGTATTTGTCTTGTGCGAAAATTGTACTTTGAAGCAAAAATAATTTTTATGTCTATCATTTTTCAAAATTTACCCTGGATCATTGTCCTCTTGTTCGTTTTAAGTGGGTTATATACAGTGAACCAGGGCACCATTGCGGTTATTACCATGTTCGGCAAATACAGGCGAGTTGCCGGCCCGGGTCTTCGGTTTAAAATTCCTTTTTTGGAGAGTGTGTACAAAAAAATCAGTATCCAGAATCGTTCCGTAGAGCTGGAATTTCAGGCAGTAACGGTTGATCAGGCAAATGTTTACTTTAAAAGTATGTTGTTGTATTCGGTGCAGAATGAAGGCGAAGAAACAATTAAAAAAGTGGCGTTTAAATTCTTCTCCGACAAAGACCTGATGCAGGCCCTTGTGCGAACAATTGAAGGAAATATCCGCAGCTTTGTGGCAACAACAAAACAGGCTGAAATTCTCGGTTTGCGTCGTGAAATTGTTGATTATGTAAAGGCTGAAATTGACCACACGTTGGAAGACTGGGGCTATCATTTACAGGATCTTCAGATTAACGACATCACATTTGATCAAGCGATCATCGACAGCATGAGCAAAGTGGTTGCCAGTAATAACCTGAAAGCAGCTGCTGAAAATGAAGGGCAGGCATTGCTGATTACAAAAACCAAGTCGGCCGAAGCAGAGGGGAATGCCATTAAAATAGCGGCAGAGGCAGAGCGTGAAGCCGCCCGTTTGCGCGGACAAGGGGTTGCCTTATTCCGTCAGGAAGTAGCAAAGGGTATGACGGAAGCTGCGGAACAGATGAAGCAGGCCAATTTGGATACAAATGTGATCTTATTCAGCATGTGGACCGAAGCAGTGAAGAACTTCGCTGAATATGGCAAAGGGAATGTGATTTTCCTGGACGGAAGTGCGGAAGGAATGGAGAAAACCATGAAACAAATTCAGGCAATGATGATGAAACCAGTGGGGAGTTGAAATGCTTTCAACGTTTTACAAAAAAGGCAGCCGGAAGGCTGCCTTTTTTAATTAGGA